>DATJYL010000196.1 GCA_035499655.1 Pirellulales bacterium | reverse complement strand
GAACACGACCGTGCCGCGGTAATCGATGAGCGCCCGGGCCAGCGCATCGACGGTATCGACATCGAGATGGTTGCCGGGCTCGTCGAGAACAAGCACGTTGTAGTTGCCCAACAGCAGACCAGCCAGACATAGCCGGGCCCGTTCGCCGCCGGACAACACGGCAATGCGTTTTTCGATTTGCTCGCCACGAAACAAAAGTGCAGCGGCCAAGTCGAGAATATACTGCGACTTGGTCCCCCGCATGGCGCAGCGCTCCAAGTATTCCAGCACGGTTTGCTCCTCGGGCAGGCTGGTGTAAACGTGTTGGGCGTAAACACCGAGCTGGCAGCCATAGCCCCAGCGCACTTCGCCCGAGAGTGCCGGCAAAGATTCGACCACGGTGCGGAGGAACGTGGTTTTGCCTTGGCCGTTGTCGCCGACAACGGCGGCGCGCGTGCCATGATCGATTTCCAGAGCGATGTCGTCGGCTACACGGCGGTCGGGGTAACCGATCGCCAATTGCCGGCACCGCAGTGCTGGGCCGTTGCGCGGCTCGACCTGCGGAGCGCGGATGTTGGCCGTGGGCTCGTCGGCGGCGGTTTCGATCAATTCCAAGCGCTCCAATTGCTTGCTTTTGGAGCGGGCCCGCGAAGCCGTGCTGGCTCGGGCTTTATTTTTCGCGATAAACTCTTCCAGGTGCCGGCGTTTGGCCAGCGTGGCGGCATTGGTGCGCTGTTCATGCTCGCGCTGCTGCTGTTGATACTCCAAAAACGCGTCAATTTTTCCGGGGAACATGGTCAGCTTGCCGCGCGACAAATCGAGGGTGTGGTCGCAGGTGGCGGCAAGAAAGGCGCGATCGTGCGAGACCACCAGGCAGGCTTCGCGGTGGTTGCGCAGAAAATGCTCCAGCAGAATTTGCGTGCGCAAGTCGAGAAAATTGGTCGGTTCGTCCAGCAGGAGCAAATTCGGTTCGTGCAGCAGCAGTTCGGCCAATTTCAACCGCGTTTGCCAGCCGCCGGAAAGCTGGGCGATGGGCCCTTCCAGCGACGTGCCTTTCAGCTCGAACTCGCCGGCGACTTCGCCGCATTTCCAATCGGGTTGGCCGCTGGAGCGCATTAAAAACTGCAGGCCGGTTTCATCGGGGAGAAATGGATCGTGCTGGCGCAGATAGCCCAACTGCAATTTGGGATGGTGGACGATTTCGCCCTGGTCGAGTTCTTCCTCGCCCAGCAGAATGCGGAGCAACGTGCTTTTGCCGGCGCCGTTGCGGCCGACGAAGCCGACCTTGGCGTCGTCGATGATGGTCGCCTCGGCATTTTCCAGCAGCACCTGATGGCCGTAGCTTTTGCAGGCATTCTTAATTTGCAGCAGTACGGCCATAAACAGAAAATGAAGAATGACCAAACACTAATGACCAATTTTCAACGTGAACACCAACATCCATCGGTCAATCGGGACTTGGTTATTGGGAATTCCTGATGGTGTGGGCTGATCAATCGCAGTCACCCCAGCGCTATGCGAGTGAGTATTGACCCCGGCCGGCACGTTTCAGCTTGCCTTGCTCGACGAGCGCTTCCCACACGGCGGAGGGATATTCGCGCGGGGGCTCGATGCCGACGATGGTCGACTTTTGGCCGGAACTCATGGGCCCGCGTCCGATGCGCGATTCCTGATCGAGGCGAGTGAACTTCCAGCGTTTTTTGAAAGCGACGTAGGCGGCCTTGAGCTGCTCCTTGGATGGGGGTTCCTGAGGCGGGGCCGTGGATTGAGCGGCCGACAATGCGGGTGGCGCAGCGGAGGGAGAGGCTGTCTGCATATGCTCTTCGTTCACGATCAGAACTCCAAAGGATGTCAGTTACAAAACCGTAGAGAAGCGGATGGCACTGGCTTTTGCATACGTCCTACGTTCCAGATTAACGCGGTTGGCGTGCGGAAGCAACTAAGAGGGTGCAGCAGGAGAGAATTGATGCTAAAATGCGGCGCAGAACTTCGGCGACGGAGGTCTCTTTCGGCAAGCGGAAGGATACACAGGAATATTTTTCGGAAGTTTAACGATGCCGCACGGATTTTTTAATGTCGAACAATGGCAGTGTCCGGAGAAAGGAAAAGCGGGGCAGTGGGTTCCCGTTTTCCATTTGGACGCGTATCAGTCATTGACGAAAGCGATGGAAAAACTGGGAAAGCGCGAGCCTGGGCTGTTTCGCATTGTGCAAATGCAGTGCTGCGTGTGGGCGGAAATGGAAAACGGCCAATTGAAATTGCATGGTTCGCATGCTTCCACGCCGGAAAGTTTGGCCCGGATGGCCAAATTATTTGACGATGAAGGAGGCCGCCGACCGGTGGAAAAAGCACGGGCTAATCGCGCGCGAACGATTGCACAATGAAAAAAATGAAACCACGCCCCAAGGCTTGATCCGAGATGAGGAGGGAATATACATCTTGGTTAGCAGCAATCGTAAAAATGGGACACAAAGTTCGAAGGGATAACAGTCGCATGTTCTGTCGCAACCGCTGGGCAAAGAAACTGCTATTTATTGCACTATTTGGATTAGCAGGTTGTTCCGAAGCGCCAGACGCCGGACAACCAGCCGCGAATCAGGCTGCACAGAATCAGCCGGTAGTACCTCAACCCGATGCAGCCCAATCGAGCGACGAGGTATTTATTGCTGGGCCCGATTTTGTCACGACGGTTACGATTTCGGTTCCCAAAGAAGCAACCGTCGGAGAATGGGTTGATTTGAAGGCTTCGCGTAAAGACGGGCCCTGGCTGCGAGTAAAAAATGCCGACGTTCCTTCAGGCGTTAAGACATATTCCAAGGAGCCACCCAGTTCGCAAGCGAACATCCAATCATCTGTTGCCTGGAACATTGATCCACCGGGTGCAGCCCGGGGCAATCTACCGACGGACGACATCGTCAAGGACGACCCGCTGGCACGCAAGGTAATGTTCAGCGCGCCGGGTCAATACAAGATATCGTGCGCCTCATCGGTTCCGACGAAAACCATGAGCAATGTGGAAACGATTACGATTCAAGCCAAGCCGTGATTAACTGGTCCTCGAGAAAATTGAGTGCCGTTACCCCTGGCCGCCGACGTCGCGGGCGAATGCTTCCTGCATGATATCGGCCTCGCGGCGGTGGTGATCGTCGAGCTTGACCAGCAATTCTTCCATGTCGCGGCAGACCGCTTCGACTTTCGGCTTGTCGTCAGGGGAAAGATGTTCCAGCCGCAGCACCAACCGGTGCAAGGTCTCCTCAAATTCATCATGGTCGCGAAGCAACGCCTGAACTTTTTCGGCCATTGCAGGCATTTGCTCGACCACGTCGGTCATGTAGCCATCTTGTTCTTTCAGCGCCATCAGGCGTTCCAGGTGACGCTGAAACGATTGGGCGATAAACCGCAGGCTGGATAGTTTGCGGGGAAGATCGTCGGCGGTGGGCTTCCAATCGAGCACCGTGCGCAAAGCGCCGATAATATGGCGCAGGGCCTCGTGCTCGACGGCTGCCTGTTTCATGTTTTGCTGATGTTGCGACATGATTTGGGCTCACCCACTGCCTTACCAGACGCCCAACTGACCCTGACGACTATGGATTGGTCAGCGAGCGATTTCGCCACGGTATAACTTTACCCTATGGCACTGCCGCCGGGGTTGTCCAGGGCTGGAAAGGCAATGACTGGGGCCGATTTGTAGGGAATGAGGGAAAAATCCCATAGACATTGCCATGCCAGACGGTGTAAACTTGCATGTTTCGCCGCGATCGGTAGGCAGGTTGTGGCGAGTATGCCCAAGGTGTTGATGTTCCGTGGTTTAGTAAAGGAGGAATTGTGGTTAAACTTACGGTTCGGGACCGGGAATCGATTCAGGAAGCGGTGCGACGCTTCCGCAAACTTGTGGAGCGCAGCGGCATTAAGAAGGAAATGCGCCGCCGCGAATACTATGAAAAGCCAAGCGAAATTCGCCGCCGCGCGCGATTGCGTGCGGAACGCCGGACCCGTCGCGTGGTGAAGCCGGTAGGCGCTTGAGTTTCTGCCAGCCTGCTGTGTGCTGTGGCAAGATTTCTTTCGACACTTGCTGACGCGCCGTTTGCGTTGTCCCTAGCCGCAAGCCGATGCCCCGATTGGGTTGCCTCCGTTAGAAGCAGTATTCGACGCGGGCAAACAGGCCGTCGAAGCCCATGATGTTGGCGTTCGATTGGGTTTGGAAGTCGGTGACGCTAATCTGTTCAAATTCTCCCAGGTCCCACCAGGCTTGAAACAAGTAACCGGCGGAAAGACGCAGGCAGTTCGACATTTGCCAGTCGCCGCCCAATTCGATTTCCGCCACAGGAATAATTCGATCGTGGCTGTCGGTCAGGGTTTCGGTGGTTTCCGGCGAAATATCGGAACTCGTCACGATGAGCTTTTGGGTCAAAGTGTTTTCGCCCAAGAGAAGTGAAAAGTTAGTGCGCGCAAACAGCGACAGGCGGTCGCAGCCGCGGAAATAGCGGCGCCCTTCCAAGCCCACTCTTGGGCCGGCGCCAATGAAGTGGGCCGTCACAAAGGCGTTTGCCGGCGGCGGCGCATCTTCCACGGGCGGATTGATGGCCGTGGTATTGTCGACGCGGTTCACGTCGGCAATCCGCACGCCCACCGAGTATTTTAAGGTCCACACCGGACAGCACGGATTGCATGTCGGGCACGGATTGCAGCAGCATTTCGAGTAATCGATGTCGTACACGTTCATATTCAGACCGACGGAATTGATCAACAGCTGGTCAGGCGTGTTGGCCCGAGTCATAAATTGCCCGCCGTACGCCGTGGTATCGGTCGGAGTGGGAGTCACCAGGGTGCCCCCGTCGTTGAAATTCCAATAATGAAAACTGATTTCGTCGCCGCAATCGAAGCGGTAACCGAGGAATGCCCGGACCGAACTTCGATAATCGAATTTCTGCTGAATCATGGTGTCGGTTTCGTTCACCGTTTCCGTGCCGCTACCCACAATTTTGACGAAAGCCTGGGCCACGCTGAAATCGGGGCGCACAAACAAATAATCGGCGCCGCCGTACCATCCGCGGCAACCGCACGGATTGAAACATGAACAGCAATCGTTGCAGCAACCGCCGCATCCGTCGCAACCGCAGCTATCGTCGGAGTTGGACGATTCCATGCCAGGACCAATCATTTCCGGAGGGGCTTGGCCACCGTTGCCCGGAGCGGCCGCGGAATTGTTGTCGCCGCTATTGGTCCAGGCATTCATAGCGCCTGACGACGAGCCACGCGACGATTGGATGGAGCGTGACGGTCCCTGCGATGGTTCCAAGGAATCGTCATTGCTTCCGCTGGAAAAGTTTGCAGGCGAAGTGGCCATGGCTGGCCGGACACCGCGATTGACCGAATTTCCAGAAAATGTTGCGCTCCCCGGTGAGGCATAGTGCGGCCTCGAACGAAAGGCCTGTACATCGCAACGGGACGTGGCTTGTGATGATGGCTGCTGATCGCTCTGGCCGGAATCATCGTCGGACTGGGAATAAATTGCCGGCGAGACCTGACCGCGTGACCGGTCCACGTTAAATTCTGCGGCCTGCTTGCCGCTTGGTTGCAACGTTTCCGGCGGAGTGTTGTCGTCGTCGTTATCAGACGACTGCGTTTGATCTGCACCGCCGCCGTAAGCTCGCAGCAGCGGTGCTAAATCGTAATCGGAAATCGGCTGCGTCGCACGGGCAAAGGCAGCGTACATCGCCAGCCCCAAGCACAGGGCAGCGAGAGACAGAAATTTAGCGCACTTCATTCCACACCCCCCTAGTTCATTCCCCTTGATTCATCCGGCCGGGTAGTTCCCGGTCGCCGCCACGCTGCTGTCAGGCTGGGCAATTGCCAAAACCTGTACGGATGGTAGCGGTATTCCGGAGCCAATTTCTCCGGCTTTAGAAGGTATCGGATGCGGCATTTCCGATACTTTCAGAATTTACAGAACAATCCGAATTCTCGGAGGAATGCGTACGATTGGAAAAGTTGGCCCAGGCTGCCGCGCTTGCCAACGAAGATAGCATCGCAAGAGGCGGGACCATGGGCTCGGCGGCTGATTTTGTCGTTCGTATGATTCCCATGTTTGCATGCTGCCACGCTCAGGGCGATTTTTTCTGTGGCGTGGGGACGGCATGTCCCGGGGATTCGAATGCAAGCGGATGGTCGGAAAGGGGATCGGTAATGCGAATGCTCAATTTGCCGGCCAACAAATCGTCGATCAGGGTGCCGACCACTTCCACGCGCCAACCACAAGCCAGGGCCGGCGGCTCGCCGTCGACAAAACCCAGTCGAAAAGCGACCAGGTCGCGGACATCGCTGGCCATGCCCACCAGCGCCGGCGCTAATTCGCGCGAGCGGCACAAGCTGGTCAGCGCGGTCGATAAAAATTGTCCCAACACGTTAATTTGCTGCGGCACTTCGCGGCGCTCTGATTGCGGCCAATCTTGCTGCGGTAAATCGAGCGCCAGTTGAATGTGTTCAGCAATTTTGGGCAAAAGGCGCTGCAACTCGCTCCGTTCCAAGCCCCGAACCGCTCGAATTTGCCGCATGTCGGCGGTCCGTCGCCGGGCCAGTTCGACGAGTAAATCATCACGCAAAATAAACCGAGCCGGCGTGTCTCGGCGCTGAGCTTCTCCTTCTCGCCAGCGCCACAATTCGCGAGCCACGGCCAGCGACCGGGGTGGCAAGCCCGAAATGCCCGATACCCGCCGCCAGCGTTCTCGAGAGCGGCTGGCGACCACTTCCTGCTCGAAGGCCTGCATTTCGGCAAGGAACCACTGCGTGCGGTTGGCTTTTGCCAGCAGAGTTTGTAACTTATCGCGCAGCGGAATGAGATAGCGCACGTCGTCCAGGGCGTATTCCAATTGTTGTGTGCTCAAGGGACGGCGTCGCCAATCGGTTCGGGTTTCCCCCTTTTTTGTGTTCACGCCCAGCAACCGAGAAAGCAAAGTGCCATAGCCGGAAGGAAATTCGTCGCTGACAAACCCTGCGGCAATTTGCACGTCGAACAAATTGGCCGGGCAGCGACTCACGGCCTGCAGCGAAAAGCCCAGCTCTTCTCGCCCGGCATGGACAATGGTTTGATGATTGGGCTGGGCCAGCACTTCCCAAAACTGGTCGAGGCTGCTTAGTTTTAACGGATCGATGATACTCAAACCGGCCGGCGTGCATATTTGCACCAAGCAAAGTTGCGAGCGGTACGTGTGTTCGGAAACGAATTCGGTATCGAACGCGATGACCTCGGCCTGGGCCAATTCTTCACACAATGCCGCCAACTGCTTATCGGTGGTAACGTGGTTATACGACATGCAGTGGCGTGCCGAAGGGAGTGTGATTAAATTGATTGCTCGATGTTGGAGACGGCGACGTTGGAGTCGGTGGCGAATTCACGGGCCATTCAATCATCATAACTGGCGATGCACCGATGACGGAAATCTGGCTGCGAACCAACCTCCGCATATTATTGCTCGGCATGATACTTCCTGTTGTGCTGATGGCGATAGGTCTAATCCCGGTTTTAGCGATGGCGACCGAGACCGGGGCTTGGCTGCGAATCGTTGGATGGATCATGGTGGCCGCCGGTTTCATGATGTTGGGAATAATTGTCGCGCAACTGAGATTGCCGCGATTAGCGTACGCCGATAGGCAAGTGCTGGTGTATTTGCGCACTGGGGCGCCGATCCGCATTCCAGTGGAATTTGTCGAATGTTTTTTTCTTGGCGGCGGCGTGGGCCAACTTCCAGGCTCGCAGGGGCGAAAAATTCCCGTGCGCAACCTGACGATGCGCGTGGCGGAAAAAGCCAAGGATTATCAACATCGGGAGGTGAAGGCCACGTTGGGGCGCTGGGAAGAAGGCTATGTAACCATCCATGGCGCCTGGTGCGAACCCCTTACGCTGGAAGTGGTTCAACGTCTTAATTCGCTGCTGGCTGAAGCACACCAAACCCTACAGAAAACTGCGCCTTGATATTCTTTTGCAATCATGGATTCCCGATCTGAAACATGACCAATTGGCCGTGCAACAATCAGGCCAAATCGCGACGAAGCAGTATTTTTTTCTTCGTAAGACCCGCCGTGAAAAAAACTCCTTGACAGGTTTGCAATGGACGCAAATACTGCGTGCTGCACCGTGCCGGGTAGAGGATGTACCCTGCGTGTTGGTCGCCGCAAACAGGAGGTTGAAGAGAATGCGGCGGCGCAAAATCGCCTCTTGAGGGATACAGGAGTCACGGCGTGCCAATCTCAGTTCTGGAAGCGGTCAAGTTGGGGCTATGGGATTATGAACCGCCCAAAGTGGATGACGGAAAATACTCGTCGACCCGGGCCTTGCCGGGCTCTACGGAAAAACTGGAAGTGTTGGCCGAACGTCTGAAGGCGGGCTTGCCGTTGTGGCATCCTAGCGATCCGCTCAACTACGCCGAAGCCATCGGCGAGCACGACGATTGACGGACCGCTGGCGCTGAACATTGCAGCCCGCGTAGGGCGTCAGGCAGCAGTCTTTTCCGGCGCTGCGTTGTTCCACGGTTGGCGTGGGCGGCGCTGCTCTGTTCGTGGCCACGGCAATTTGCTATGCTCGCCGTACGCCCGTTTTTATCTAAACCACTTGGCACCGGTGTTTTCATGCCGAGCTTAAAGCTCACGTTTCCGCATCAGTTGGGGCAAGAGGAAGCCGCTGCCCGACTGAAAAATCTCCTCGCGAAAGTGAAGGATAAATATCAGGCCCAAGTTTCCGACCTGCAGGAAGTTTGGAACGGCAACACGCTGAACTTCAGTTTCAGCACGTACGGCTTCAAAGTGGCCGGCGACGTCTTTGTGCAACCCAGCGAAGTGCAACTCGACGGGCAAATTCCGATGGCTGCCATGATGTTCAAGGGCAAAATCGAAAACGCCATCAAAGATCAACTGGCCAAAGAGCTGTCATGAAGCAAAAGCAGATAGCAGAAGGCGAAAGGCGGCAATCGCGGACAATCTCTGAATAATTGCCCGCAAAGTTTGTGTGGTCTCTCCCGGTCGCCGAGCATTTTTTCTCAAGTTGAATGTAGCGCCGCCCGAGTGCCGATGGTCAACAGTATTGGCACTTTAGGGAGGGCTTTCCGTGAACCAAACGACCACTGTTGCCGCGCCGATTTTATCCGCGCCTGTTTTTTCCGCGCCGCAATCGGCACAACTTCTGATCGAATTGGAAAGCCAGCAAGATCATTTGCTGCGAGAGCTGGACGATTTGAATCTGCGCATCGAACAAGCGATTGTCGTCGGCCAAATGAGTGTTCGCCGCCCGGCGGAATCTGAACCGCGCCTCTGATGGACTTTTCTTTCTCCATCACCCTCGCCGCTGAAAACTACGTTTGCAATTCGCTAAGGAACGTGCAATTGCGTCAGAGTTAGACTTTTCCTAGCCGGCAGGCTTTAACTTTCGCGATTTGTCTTCGCAAACCATTTAGATGGTAGTCGACAGCGGCTAATCTAACGCAATTCCCGTTTATTACGGTAATGCCTGTAGGAGCGTCGCCCGTAGCCGTCGATATTTTCCGAGGAGTTGTCTATTGCCCTCATTCAATGGAGCGAGGACGTTTCATCGAAGGGGGCGCCACGGAAGCAACTTTGCTGGCCGCAAAAGGCGCTACTGCCAAGGCACAGTTGGATTATATGAAAGACGAGATTGCTTACCGCGTTGCCCATGCTCAACTGCTGAACGCGATTGGCCAGGAGTAACATTCGCTGGCTTTCGCGCTGCTTGGGCAACCGATTATGCAAAAGTCGCTTCTGTTTACCGCCGCCTGGTTGTTGGTTGCATCGGGCCTGTTATTCAGCCTGCCTCCGCGCACGGTTCATGCACAAGAAAGTAAGATTGCCTCGGACACGCTGCGGCCGGACGTCTCGTTTGCAGCGATCGAACCGGCACTTGGTTTGCCCCTCTATTCGCCACCGGCGGACAGCGTCAGCCCGGTTCAGGACGTCGCACCAGAAGGCGCAGCATTTTATTTGGCACAAAGTGACATGCAAAGTCGCGGCGGCAATCGCGGTATGACAGACAGCGGCGAGGGAAATGGAAATTCTTACGGCGGGGCTTCGGAAAGCACGGATCGGCTGATCGACGGCATTACCAACCCTATCGCCCCGTTAATGCAATATCGCTTTCGCGGATTTTGGAATTGGCCCATCGATGATGCAGGGCCGAATAACGAGCAGTTTGAATTTCGTCCGACCATACCGCTCAAACTTTGGGATCAAGAAAATCTGCTGCGGATATCGATACCGTATAAATTCCAAGATGGCGCGCCGTCAGGGTTGGACAAAGTTCAAATTTTCGACGCAGCCATTTTCTCACCCGATTGGGGAAAGTGGGGCTTTGGTCCGGACTTTCGGCTCGATCCGAATTCGGGCGAGGCCGGCGATTTCCAGATAGGGCCTGTCTTTGGCGGGGTCGTCAAGAACGAGCATTGGACGTGCGGATTTATCAACCAAAATTTCTTAGGCGGCAACGATTCGGAAACTTATATTCAGCCGGTACTGGCCTACAAATTCAACGACCAGTTGGCGTTGGCGCTGGGGGACATGCAATTCAAATACAGTTGGAGCGACCACAAGTGGGTACAACTGCCGCTGGGTATCGAAGTTGATTACATTGCCAACTTGTGGGGCCAAAAAATACAATTTTTCGCCGATCCGCAATACAACTTCGTCACCGATTCCAGCAATTCCGGCTGGACCATTTTCTTCGGCATGGTATTGCTTGTTCCCGAAGGGTAATCGCTCCCCCGCGTCTAGGCGACTGCTTGACAGTGAATTGGCAGCGTGGCAAAATCATCGGCCGATGGGCTGCTCGGGACGGGCGGCCAGAGATCTTGCAAATCCGCCACCGTTCGTGTTAGTCGGGGCGAGGGAATCTCGGTTGGGCCATGCTGGCTGGATTTCGCACGAAAAATCTGGATTCGTGCGCGGCGCTGCGGTTTGATTGCGGAAGAGTTAGCTTCGGGTTCGCACGGCAATGCTTGAGCATCTTTGCCGAAAGACGCCGACCGTGAATCGACAACACTTTGCCGGGATGAATTGTGCCCTAAGCCTCGCTGCTTGGTTGATGACGCTATGCGCTGTTGCGGCTCAAGCTGCTGATCCGCTGCCCAGTTGGAACGACGGGGCGGCAAAGCAAGCCATTCTCGACTTTGTGCAGGTAACCACCGACAAAGCGAACCCCAAGTATGTGCCGCCGGAACAGCGAATCGCCACGTTCGATCAGGACGGCACGCTGTGGGTGGAGCACCCGATGTACACACAGGTCATTTACTGCCTGGATCGAGTGCCGGCGCTGGTGAAAGATCATCCGGAGTTGAAAAACAAAGAGGCGATTAAAGCAGTTCTGTCGGGGGATCGCGATGCTGTGGCTAAATTGCAGGCGAAGGATTTGGAGGAAGTTCTGACGGCGACGTTGACGGGCATGACGGTCGAGGAATATCAGGCCGAAGTGCAGAAATGGCTGCAAACGGCCAAGCACCCACGCTGGGACCGGCCATATACGGAACTGGTTTATCAGCCGATGCTGGAAGTGCTGAATTATTTTCGCGCCGGCGGCTATAAAACGTACATTGTCACCGGCGGTGGGCAGGACTTTGTGCGAGTTTACGCAGCGAAAGTTTACGGGATTCCGCCGGAGCAAATCGTCGGATCGGCAGGCGAAACGAAGTACGGCTACGACAAGAATGGCCGGCCGATTTTGACCAAGGACCCCAAGCTCCTCTTGAACGATAACGATGCCGGTAAGCCCGAGGGCATTCATTTGATGATTGGCCGGCGGCCGTTTGCGGCGTTTGGCAATTCGACGGGCGATCAGCAGATGTTGGAGTACACGTCGGCGGGGGACGGCGCATGGCTGGGAATGTTGGTGCTGCACGACGACGCCAAACGAGAATATGCTTACGGCCCGGCGCAAGGCTTGCCCGACAGCCGGATCGGCACGTTCACGCAGTCTTTGTATGACGAAGCAAAACAGCGCGGTTGGATTGTGATCAGTATGAAAGACGATTGGAAGCGGTTATTTCCGTTCGACAAGTAGCGGCGTAAGACATTAAACGATATGGTCTGCAGTTTTTCAACTTATGGAGTTAAGCCATGTTCACACATTCGAAAATGCAAGTTACTTTGGTGCTGGCGGTTGGCGGAGTGCTGGGTTATGTGGCCGCAGCCCATCGACTCGCGGAGAATTGTGAGGCGGAAACACGGCGCTTAACGATCAACAACATGGCCACGGACCCGGCGGCAGATTATTGTCCGTGTTTTGACGGTGCTTCGGACAAGGCGGCGCTATTGGCGATGGCAACGACTAAGCCAGGCGATTCTCAAACACTGCTTGCGCAAGCGAGCAATAACGGTGGGACGTCGGAATCGTCTTCGAATAGCGGCAAGAAGCCGAACATTTTGTTCATCATGGGTGACGACATCGGCTGGTTTAACATCGGCGCTTATCACCAAGGCATCATGTCGGGAAAAACGCCTAATTTGGACAGGTTAGCGTCTCAAGGAATCCGGTTCACCGACTACTATGCGGAAGCAAGCTGCACCGCGGGGCGAGCCAATTTTATCACCGGCGAAATTCCACTGCGAACGGGGATGACCACGGTCGGCCAGGCCGGCGCGGATGTCGGCATTCCCGCCCAAGCCTGCACGCTGGCCACCGCATTGAAGGCGCAAGGTTACGCGACAGGGCAGTTCGGCAAAAACCATTTGGGCGATTTGAACAAATTTTTGCCGACGGTGCACGGCTTCGACGAATTCTTCGGTTATCTGTATCACCTCGACGCCATGTCCGATCCGTATTGGTATTCCTATCCGCCCGATTGGTTTGAGAAATACGGCCCGCGCAATTTGGTGCATTGCTACGCCAGCGACACAGACGACCCGACGGTGCAGCCGCGGTGGGGCAAAATCGGCAAGCAGAAAATTACGGATGAGGGCCCCCTGCGCCCATTCAAGGACATGGCGGTAGATCATCAGAGCTGGCAGCAAGGCCCCCCAGGCTCGAAATACGACATGGAGACGTTCGACGAGGTGCTCGTTAAAAACACGTGCGACTTCATGGACAAAGCCAAACAGGACGGCAAGCCATTTTTCATTTGGCACAACACGACGCGCATGCACGTCTTTACTTACCTGTCGCCGAAGTACCAGGCGGAAATGAACAGCAAGACCAACTATGCTGTGGAAGAAGCGGGCATGAAGCAATTGGATGATTGCGTTGGCGCGTTGCTCAAGCACCTGGAAGACATCGGAGAGGCAGACAATACGATTGTCGTCTTCACCACCGACAATGGCGCTGAAACCTTCACTTGGCCTGACGGCGGCAATACGCCGTTCAAAGGTCAAAAGGGAACAGCCTATGAAGGCGGTTTCCGAGTGCCGTGCATCGCCCGTTGGCCCGGCCATATTAAAGCGGGCACGGTGGAGAATGGAATCTTCTCCGGGCTGGATTGGTTTCCCACGCTGTGTGCTGCCGCCGGCAATTCAAATATCACCGATCAGCTTCTGAAGGGTGTGACGCTTGGCGATCAGCAGTACAAAAACCACCTCGACGGCTACAACCAGATGGACTTAATCACCGGCCAAGGGCCCTCGAAGCGGCATGAATTGTTTTATTTTGCCGGTCCGAAACTGGGGGCCGTTCGGTTGGATGATATGAAGTTTCAATTTTTCCAACAGCCGCAAGGTTGGCCTGGTCCGAAACTCACGACCGACATGCCCGGTTTGGTGAACCTACGCCAGGATCCGTTCGAGCGCTTTCCGTCGATTGCCGGCGAAACCGCTTTGACCGGCGCGTGGGGCTACGGAAATGATTTCTTCGCGCGGGAATTTTGGCGGTTCGTGCTCGTGCAGCAAAAAGTCGCGGAGCTGGCCAAGACGGCGATCGACTACCCACCAATGCAAGACCCGGCGTCGTTCAATTTGGACGCTGTGAAAAAACAGATCGACGACATGGTTAAGAGCCACGAAGGGCAGTGATTGACATTTAGGAGATTGAATCGTTGTATGTGCATTAAAGGCGCAGCGATTCGCACGGCGCGGGGCAAGAGCCCGTCCTTAGAGCGAATTGACTTTCGCGAACCGCGTGCCCAAAATCGTGTACCCGTTGGCCCGCTTCGCCAGAAGCAGCCAAAATCCAATCAAATATCCAATCCATCGCCAAGTGGCCAGTGATGCAGCGCGCGTTTCTATCGTCGATTCAACCGTCGTGTTGAATTGAATCGGGGAAAGTGTTTATGAAGCATGCTCGCTCGTTGCAGGTTATAGTCGTTTTGTTCCTCGGTGGAACGCTGGGTTATTTGGCCGCAACACAGCGAACATCGTCCGTTCTTGCCGCAGATGATAAACAGGGTGCTTCCCCAGCGCCGGCTGTGCAAACCACGGGCACGCCAGGTTCACCCGGCGCTACGACTACGATTGACGGCAAACAGCTTCCGGCGCCCGATCCAAAATTTGGCGGCGAAATCAAAGACAACGCCATGCAATCGAAGGCCTGGTGGGCGCCTCGGATTGTGCCTCCCAAGCAAGCGCCAAATATTCTGCTCATCATGACCGATGATTCCGGCTTCGGAGTGCCCAGTACGTACGGCGGCGTCATTCCAACCCCTGCTATGGACCGGATCGCCAAGGCGGGACTGCGTTACACACAGATTCATTCGACCGCGCTCTGCTCTCCAACACGCGCCGCGCTGATCACCGGACGCAATCATCACTCGGTCGGCTTCGGAGTGATCTCGGAACAGTCGACGGGCTTTCCTGGTTACAACAGCATTATCCCAAAAGACAAAGCTACCATCGGCCGGATTCTGCTGGACAACGGCTACGCGACAAGTTGGTTCGGCAAAGACCACAACACCCCGGCCTTCGAAGCCAGCCAGATCGGCCCCTTCGACCAATGGCCGACCGGCATGGGCTTTGAATATTTCTATGGTTTCGTCGGTGGCGATGCCAATCAGTGGGAGCCGAATTTATTTCGCAACACAACAGAGATTTATCCGTTTCTAGGTAAGCCGGGCTGGAATCTCACGACCGCCATGGCCGACGACGCCATCGATTGGATGAACCGAGTTAATCAGATCGACCCCAGCAAGCCATTCTTTTGCTATTACGTTCCCGGCGGCACCCACGCGCCGCATCATCCCACCAAGGAATGGGTCGACAAGATTCATGCGATGCACTTGTTCGACGACGGCTGGAATAAACTGCGCGACACCATCTTCGCCAACGAGAAAAAGCTCGGTGTCATTCCGCAAGACGCCAAAATGACTCCCTGGCCGAAAGAAATTCTAAAGGAATGGGATCAATGCACGCCGGATGAGAAGAAATTGTTCATCAAGCAGGTCGAAGTGTTCGCCGCCTATGTGGCTTACACCGATCACGAAATCGGCCGCGTGATTCAGGCCGTCGAAGACATGGGCAAACTCGACAACACGATCATCATCTACATCAATGGCGACAACGGCACCAGCGCCGAAGGCGGCCTTTACGGCACGCCCAACGAAGTGGCGTTTTTCAACGGTGTCGATGTGCCTGTCGACGTGCAACTTGCCAAATACTACGACGTGTGGGGCACTGAAAAAACCTACAACCACATGTCTGCTCATTGGGCCTGGGCTTTCGATACGCCCTACAGTTGGTTCAAGCAAATTGCGTCACATTTGGGCGGTGTCCGGCAGGGTATGTGTATATCTTGGCCGGGGCACATTAAAGATGTGGGCGGCATTCGCAATCAGTTTTGCCATGTGATCGATGTCGTGCCGACGCTGCTTGAAGTGTGCGGTATTCCCGCGCCCGATTCGGTCGATGGCATCAAGCAAGCGCCCATCGAAGGCACCAGCTTCGCTTACACCTTCGACAAAGCCAATGCCGACGTGCCTTCACGGCATAAGACGCAATACTTCGAGATGTTTGGCGATCATGCCATTTATCACGACGGTTGGATGCTTAGCACCAAGGTCGTCCGCCCGCCGTGGGAAGCTTACGGCCCGGCCAATCCCGATCCGCTGAATAACGTCACCTGGGAACTTTTCGACCTGAATAAAGACTGGACGCAGTTTGACGACGTGGCTGCCAAGAATCCGGACAAAGTGAAGGAGCTGAAGGAATTATTTCTCACAGAAGCCAAAAAGTATGAGGTGCTGCCGCTCGATGCTTCGGTAGCATCGCGGATTATCGCGCCGCGCCCAAACATCACGGCCGGCCGCAGCCAGTTTGTTTACACGCATCCCATGACGGGTCTGCCGCAAGGAGACTCGCCGCTGCTGCTGGACTGCTCCTACAACATCAAGGCCGACATCGAAGTGCCCCAGGGCGGCGCCGAAGGGATGATTTTGACCTCCGGTGGCCGGTTCGCCGGCTACGGGTTCTACCTGCTCAAGGGGAAGCCGGTGTTTTTGTGGAACATGCTCGATTTAAAACGTGTGAAGTGGGCCGGTCCGGACGCTCTGACGCCGGGTAAGCACACGGTGGAATTCGATTTCAAATACGACGGTCTGGGACTTGGCACGCTGGCTTTCAATAGCTTCACTGGATTGGGCCGCGGCGGCGCCGGCACCTTGAAAGTAGACGGCAAAACGGTCGACACCCAAAAAATTGAGAAGACCCTGCCCATGATCCTGCAATGGGATGAAAGTTTCGACATCGGCTCCGACACGCTGACCGGAGTGAACGACGCCGACTATCTGCCCCCATTTCCGCTGACCGCGAAGCTGAACAAATTGACAATCACTGTAGACCGTCCGCAATTGTCGCCCGAGGACATCAAAAAACTAGAGGAGGCGCAACGCAACAACAAATTGAGCGAGTAGTAGCTAATTGCTCTGCAGGGTACCTCTGAGGATAAACCAACAGCGTAGTCGGATTACAAAACTGATTTAATGAGGGAGAAAAATCGAATGCCAAATCGCTATCAGCAAACGCGATCCTTTGCTGCCAGCATGTTGATCGTTGGCGCTTTAGTGATTGCAAGATTCGACAGCGGGTCGAACATTAAAGCGTGTGCTGCTGACACAACCGACAAAACATCGTCGGTGATGCAGGCCAATACGGACACGGACGAGAAAGCATTCCGTGCCACGGCCGACGAGTTCGTCAAAGCATTCAATGCGGGTGATGCGAAAACGATCGGCGCGCAGTGGTCTGCGGATGCTGCGTATACCGATGAATCCGGCCAAGTTTTTCACGGTCGTGATGCCATTCAGAAAGAGTACGCACAACTATTCAAAGACCACCCTGGCGCGAAGGTCACGCTGTTTATCGATTCCTTTCGCTTTTTCGGCCCCGATACCGCCATCGAAAAAGGAATCGCCAAAGTCACGCTACCGGGCGAGAAAACAAGCACCGCCGCCCAATATAACGTCGTTCATGCCCGACGCGACGGAAAGTGGACCATGGTAGCGGGCCACGATGTCCCTTACATCTCAGAATTAGACGGCGATCACTTGAAAGATTTGGAATGGTTGATCGGCCAGTGGAAGCCCGAGGCCCAGGACGCCGGTTCGGTTATGAAGTTCGAATGGATGGGGGGCCGGAACTTCATCAAGAACACTTACCGAAGCGAGAAACAGGGAGAAGCAACCCTGACCGGCGGCCAGATTATCGGGTGGAACCCAAAATTAGCGCAGATTGTTTCCTGGCACTTCGAGCCACAAGGGGGTTTCGGAGAAGACAGCTGGACCAAGGATGGAAACAAGTGGACGGTCGACGCTACTGGCACGATGCCTGAAGGCAGCGATGCCACGGCCGTGAACATCTACACTAAAGTTGATGACAATCATTTCACTTGGCAATCGACGAATCGAACGCTGGATGGCGTTCACTTGCCAGACGCGGCGCCAATAAAAATGGTCCGTATTCCGACACAGAAATAACGAAACATGGCTTAGCTCGTCAAATTCCCATCGCTTGAAATCGAAAGTGCAATCAAATGAAATTCACGCTCGTCGGCCTCATCGGCATGATCACTCTCGTGTTTACCACAGAATTAGTCCTGGCCCACGGATTCGGTGGCGCTACTGGTCATCCCAGTGAAGGTGCGGAAGCCTATCATGGTGGCAATCCAAGTACTGCTCACCCACCCGAATCGTCCGGCGCATATCATAATGAGGCAGCGACCGGGGCCTACCATCCACCGTCTGAAACCACTGGCGCCAACACCGGCACTTATCATGCTGGGAGCGAGCCATATTCCGCGACGGCGAGCGAATATCATCCTCAGTCGATGCCAGGATATCCGGCCGCTCACACCACGCAACCCACCGATGCCGGATTTAATCCGGCCAATGCAAGTGCCGCAGCCTCTGGCTACTCCGCAAAAAACGGCGCGCAACCCACGAATACCTCGTTGCCCAATCAAGGGGCTGCTGTGAGAAGTGCGTACAACGGTGCAGGGACCTATAACCAGAATTGGTATGGCGCGCATCCTGATGCGTGGCATGCTTCTGCTTGGGCGACCGGAGATGAATGGAACGCGGCAACCTGGGCCGGCGCAGCATCCGCGGTTGGCCTGGCCGCCGCCGCTCAGCCTGTCTCTTACAGTTATGGTTATACCTGCGCTCCGCCTCCAGGCGTTCAAAGTAATCCGGTGGGTCAACCTGCTCCAGCCCCAATAGACCCTCAAAGCTATCAGCAGTCGTCGGCGATTGCGCAGAGTGCCCCGCCGTCAAATCCCCAATCCTCTGACTGGACGCCGCTGGGAGTGTTTGCCTTGGTGCACGATCCAAATTCTACGCCTCACTACGTGATGCAGTTGGCCGTCAACAAGTCGGGCGCGCTGGCCGGCAACTATGTCGACTTGGTGACCGACACCGTCAAGCCAGTGCAAGGGGGTGTCGATAAGCAATCGCAGCGTGTTGCTTGGACCGTCGGAGGAAATAATTCGACGGTCGGAGAAGTGGGCCTTTATAACCTCACGCAAGATCAAGCGCCAGCGTTATTACACATGGGCCCAGATAAAACTCAGCAATGGCTTTTGGTGCGATTGAAAAAATCACAGTAATCAAGAAGTCATTCTCGCCGATCTAAATGGCCCGATTTGTTGATGGCGCGCAGCAAGCGCAGGCCTAAGCCTAATGCCACGACGCAGCCGGCGGCGCCGAAGAGCGACACGCCTTTGGCGCCAAACAACCAGGCGGGACCGATGAGCGGCGGCACTTCACGGCTGAGCAGCAACGCCGAGCCGAGAAATAGCGCGCTGGCCAGCATGCCCAGCACCAGCCGATTGACCGACGGCTCCAGGCCGCGGTGATCTAAATGCACGTCGATCTTTCCGGCATGAAACAGATCGACGATGTCCAACATTTTGCGTGGCAACACTTCTGCTAAGTGTTCCAGTTCGCTGTAAATGCGGCGCAGCTTCCGCAGCCGCCGCAGGGGAGAAATGCGTCGCCAGGCCATTTGCTTTTGATGCGGCGCGAGCACTTCCATCAGGCTGAAGCGCGGGCTGGCCAGGCGGGCCGTGCCTTCCAGCATGACCAGCATTTTCAAGAGCATGGCTATCCGCGCCGGCAGCCTGATACGGTAGCGGCGGATGATTTCGGTCATTTCGTTCAGCGCCGCGCTGAGATTGATTTCGTCGATCGATTGATGCGCGTAATGCGCGACGAAATCGGCTAAATCGTATCCCAGGGCAGCCTGATCCAAATCGCGCGGGACTTCGCCCATTTGGGTAATCACATTTGCCAACCGGCTGGAATCGCGCTCGCCGATCGCCAGCAGCATCTCTTCCACTTCCTCGCGCAAAGCGTCGTCGATACGCCCCACCATGCCGAAATCCAACAGCCCGATGATATTGCCGGGCATCAAAATTAAATTCCCTGGATGCGGATCGGCGTGATAAAAGCCGTGGGTGAAGATCATGGTGAGGTACAAATCGGCGCCGCGACGGGCGATTTCCTCGAGATCAAAGCCGGCTTCGTGAACTTTTTCGACGTGCGAGAGCTTCACCCCTTCCAGGTATTGCATGGTCAGCACGCGCGAAGTGGAAAGCTCCGGATAGGAGCGGGGAATTTTCACCGTGAGATCGTCCTGGAACAGGTGCGCAAACTGCTGCAGATTGCGTTCCTCGCGGCCAAAATCCAGTTCGCGCCTTAGCACACGCTGGAACTCCGCCACGGTAGCACGGGGCCGATAGTTGGTAAGTTCCGGCACGCGCTCCGCCCAATGTGCAAGCCCGGTCAGAATATCCAAATCGCGGCGGATAATTTCTTCGATGCCCGCATGCCGCACTTTGGCCACCACCCAATCGCCGTTTTTTAGCCGTGCGCGGTGCACTTGACCAATGGAAGCGCTGGCCAGCGGCACTTCTTCGAAGTCAAGGAACAATTCCGCCAACGGCTGGCCTAGTTCCGTTTCTACGGTTTTCACTACGCTGTGATACGGATCGGCCGGTGTGTTGTCTTGCAGTTTCGATAACTCGTCAGCCAAGGCCACGCCGACCACGTCGGGGCGCGTACTGAGAATTTGACCAAGCTTGATAAACGTGGGGCCTAGCTCGGAGAGCGCCAGGCGGATGCGAGTTTCGCGATTATGGCTGCATAGTGCCGTCCCTTCGCGATCTTTTAATATGCCGTGCGTGAATCGCGGGCCCAACCGCTCTATCCAGCCTGCCAGCCCGTACTTGCTGAGCACGGTCAGAATTTGCCCCCAGCGGTTGGCGTGCCGATAGAGTTGCGGAATGGTGCTCAAGCGCATACGTGTTCTCCGGATTAGCCAGACCGATGCTGGCTGCCAGCTTTCCGCATTCTACACTGCATTCAAACGGGCTGTCAGCAATCAGAAACCTGTGGCGACGGCTGCTAGCTATCTCTGTTGCTGGCAAACATATTGACCGCCGGTCGTAATTTGTCTATTTGCGCCGCTGAAAATAGTCCACAAACACGAAACCAACTTACAAAAACGATGGCTTATGCTCCCTGACAGATCAACGCTGCGCTGGTGGCTGGCGTTGGGCGCGGGGTTGGTTTTATTGCCGTGCGCCTATTTTTTTCTGGTCGAACCGCTATTGATTGCGGGGCACGCTCAACGTGGTCCCGTGTGGTTAAATCATCTGCTGGCTAGCAGCAAGGATCTGCCCATCGCTGCCATTCTCCAGGCAGGCCGGCTCTATTTTTCCCGCAGCTTGTTTTTGTTTTGCGCAATGCTGGGCGCTGCGGCAGCGTGGCATTCCCGGCAAACCGTGCGGAAACGCTGGGCCGTGTTTCTGTTTGAACCCGATTCGCCTATCAATTTGGCAGTCTTTCGCATCGCGCTATTTGCGGCACTTTTTTTTGTTGTGTCGCCGAATTTGACATATTTGTTCGCGTCGTTTCCGGCGGAATTGAAAAAAGTCCCCAGTCTGACAGGCGTGTTCCTTCGCTGGCTCCCCTTTGACCCGGATGTGGCCACTGTCGCGGCATACGGATTAAAGGCCGTGTGCTTGTTGGGCATGTTGGGAGTGGCAAGCCGCATGAATGCGTTGTTGGCGGTGGTGTTGGGCTATTACGTGCTCGGCATTCAGCAGTCGTTTGGCAAGGTAAACCATATTCATCATTTGATATGGTTCGCCATGGTGCTGGCCGCCAGCCGCTGCGGCGATGCTTTATCCGTGGATGCCTGGATTGGCCGAAGGCAGGAAAGTTGGAGCCGGCGACTGGCAGGACCGGCGGCGTCGGCGGTTTACGGCGTCCCGCTGCGCGTGGTCTGGCTGTTGTTTGGAGTCATTTATTTTTTTCCTGGCTTCTGGAAGTTTTGGAATTGCGGTTTCGCGTGGGGCCTACCCGAAAATATGCGCTTGGAAATGTACGCGAAGTGGTCGTACTTTGGCGATTGGAAACCGCTGCTGCGAATCGACCAATATCCGCTGCTTTTGATCCTGGGCGGATTGGGAACAATGCTGTTTGAAATGGGATTTGTTTTCTTGATTTTCCAGCGCCCTACTCGTTACCTGGCCGCAGCGGCGGGCATGATGTTCCATACCATGACGAACTTGGTGATGACCATTTCGTTCTGGCCGTTGCAGGTTTTATATGTATGCTTCCTGCCTTGGGATCGCATTTCGAAACGCCTTCTGCCCAGCAGCCAGCAGGAGCCTACCGCTCGGGCTGCGCTTCCGCGGGATCTGGTTTGGACATGCGCCGGTCTACTTGCGGTGAACATTGCTTTGGGCGCTACCCACCAGGAACATGCGTGGCCGTTTGCGTGTTATCCCACGTTTGCGTCATTGATGAATCCAGAAACCACGACTGCGGAACTCGATCGTTTGGACTTGCAGGGGCACGAGCAGCCAATGGATATGAATGTGATTTTTACGTCGATTCCAGAACCCATCTGGGAAGCCATGATTGGAAAGGTGCTGGATAATAATGTGCCCCCCGAAAAAGTGCAGGCCCTAGGACGAGTTTTGGACCGCATTTTGAAGGATCAGCCTGGACCGCTTCGACTATACACCGTGCGGAAATCAATCTTGCCCGATCAAACGGAAAAACCGCCGCTGGAAAAAAAGTTGGTTTACGAGTTCCCATTGCAATCTGATGTGAAACTGGGTTCGGTTCCCGCGTCGCAAACACACCGCTAACGAAACGCAACCCAGCTTGCCGGCGAAGCCAGGAACGTAACCGGAACGCAGCTCGACGGATGCGGTTGTCGGGACGCGCTGCTGCGGATATAATCAGCTTGTGGATCGCACCGCGATTCTTGCAATTTCTTCAATTCAGACGCAGCTATGAATCAACATCCCCGCCAATGCCCGCGCGTTCGGGCCGCTGCGCTAAAAGCTCATCCACCGCAGATGACTTGGTAAGTTTGGTGGATTTGGGCGCGAAAGATTTTCTTTCGATCCACGGCTAAGCCGCCAAGCGGATGGACCCCCGCCGCCACTCCCAGCGCGACCACCGGTCGCGGCTTTGTATTTACTGACCGCAGACTACCGATCGCTCACCAATCACCCCTCACCCCTCACTACCCACCACACAACATGCGTCGCACCGATATTCGTAACATCGCCATTATTGCTCATGTTGATCATGGCAAAACCACGCTTGTGGATGCCATGCTCCGGCAGAGCGGGCAGTTCCGTTCCAGCCAATTGCAAGGTGAGTGCATTCTCGACAGCAACGATTTGGAGCGCGAGCGCGGCATCACTATTTTGGCCAAGAACATCGCCCTGCTGTACAAAGATGTGAAGATTAACTTGATCGACACACCCGGCCACGCCGATTTCGGCGGCGAAGTGGAGCGCGTGCTGCGCATGGCCGACGGAGCGCTGGTGCTGGTTGATGCCGCGGAAGGACCAATGCCGCAAACGCGCTTCGTGCTCAGCAAGGCGCTGGAGTGCCGGCTGCAGCCGATTGTGATTGTGAACAAGGTCGATCGCAGCGACGCGCGGGCGCTGGAAGTGCTGGACGAAGTGTTCAATTTGTTTCTGGAATTGGGGGCCGACGACAAGCTGGCCGACTTTCCGTATTTGTTCGGCAGCGGCCGCGGCGGGTATTTATCGCACGATCCGGAAGCGCGCGAGGGCGATTTGCTGCCGCTGTTAGATTTAATTCTGGAGCGCGTACCAGGGCCGGAAGTCGATCAAAACGCTCCGTTGCAAATGTTGGTCACCACGCTCGATTGGTCCGATTACGTGGGACGCATTGCCATCGGACGACTTCAGGCCGGCAAAATCACGAAGGGGCAAAGCGTGGCGCTGATGCAAGCGCTGGTGGCCGGCCCGGAAGCTGATCATCATGATTCGGA
>DATJYL010000195.1 GCA_035499655.1 Pirellulales bacterium | reverse complement strand
CCACGCTTCAAGGCTTTGGGTCCATGGACTGGGACAGTAAGAATGGTTGGGTTTCCAGGCTGAGCGAAAATGTGTTCGTTACCGCGAATTCGCTGGAGATGCCAACCGTGCTTTATGAGAACCGTGCAGAATTCTTTTGCTGGGATCGGCTTCACAATTGAACCTCGACGACCTATGCGTCGAAATCACTTGCCGGTCGCTCTTTTGAAACCTCCACCCAGCCCTCAGCAGCTTCCCGAATGTGGGCCAGCGTATCGTCTAATGTGTCTCCTTCAGAAATGCAACCTGGCAGCGCAGGTATTTCTGCCCAATAACCGCCCTCTTCTGCGGCGTGAATTAACACTTTTAATTTCATAAGCACACCAGAACCAGAAAACGCGGGGCCTGCAATCGACTACGTGTATCATACCTTGCCAAAGCGGCGGCGGTAAGCGTGCGCAGGAAGATCTCATTTCAGTTTTGCGACCAGCGTCGTTTCGTCCCCCTCGACCATTTTTCCGTCGGGGTCAATGAGAATCGTCGTTCCCAAGCCGTCGATGCCGAAGGCTTTCCACGTTTCGAAAGTAGGATCGAGGAGCACGGGAAACGGCAGGGTTTTGCCCCCCCAGACGTTTTTTATGACAGGTTGCAGCGCACGATCGACATCGGCCAGCGTTTTCAATTCGCCGTCCCCATCGATGCAAATGGAAATAATTTGGAACTGATCGCACTGCGCCTGATGATCTTCGTAAAACTTCATATCTTGTGGCAAATGATTCCGTAAACAACCAGGACAGCCGAGACCCCAAAAAGTCAAGAGTACCCATTTGCCTTTAAAGTCGGACAGCTTCGCATCCTGGCTGATGCCGCGAGCTTCTGTGATATTCCATGCTGGCGGCGGCTCGCCGTAGTGTTTTTTGTAGTCGTAGGCTATGCCGTCCGCTATGGCCTTGCGGATGCGCGGAAGTTGATTGACGTAAGGCGGCAAGCAAATTTCGCCCAAATCGACATCCAGTTTGTCAGCATGTAAGGCCAACTTGACTGGTTGTGGAGCCCTGACATCTTCCTGGCTGTCCTCGGTCGAGTTTCCGTAGATGTACAGATTGTAATCTCCGGGCGGGAGCGACAAACCGAAGCGCCCGGCATTGGTGCCGCAAACCGCCAGGCGCGTGTTATCGAGGGGATGGAATGGGTCGTCGACGGTGGAAAGATCGGCGATACTCCAGGCCGGTATTTGAGTTGTCTGGGCGCATTTGAGCGTTCCATGGACTCGCACTAGAGGAGCCAAGCGAATTTCAATGGTTTCGTTTCCGGCGCCTTGGGTGGTGCCTAATCCGCCGTGCTGACGGGCGGCATCGATCGCCAGCAGTGTATGTTCGTCGTGGCCCAGCTTCACGGTGAAACGGCCTTGCACGTCGGTCGGTGTGGTGCGAACGTTGGAGAACGGCTCCATTTCCCCTTCATGCTGCCAGAATGCTTGACCGTCCTTCTTGTTTTTTGATGGATCGAGCGGCGTGCCGTCGGCGCGGAGGCGTTTTCCGTTGCCGCTCCAAAACGCGGAGACCGTCACTCCGGCAACGGGCTGACCGGCTGCGTCGATGACGCGGCCGGTAATATCTCGGTCGTCGTCGGCATGAGCCACGCAGGCTGAGGCAATTAAAACGCCAATGAAAAACAGCTTCATTCGCGCGAGCATATGCTCATTCCTTAAACAATTCCGCTAGCGGGAGGCGGAAGTCGGGGATGATGGCGTCGCAGGTGAGTGTGTCGGCGGTGGTGAGATTTTTTGGCGCGGCGTTTGGGCGATGCTCGACGACGGTGTTGGTGTCGGGATCGACAATCCACACCAATTGGGCGCCGGCTTGGAGAAAATCGGCCGCTTTGCGATCGAGATACGCCTTGGTGTCGTTCTTGCTGCGAATTTCCACGACCAACTCGGGAATGGTTTCCAAATAACCTTCCGGTGATTCGCGCGCGGGCAGGGACCGTTTGCAAACGAAGGCAGCATCCGGACCCACAACACTATCTGGCCGGCGTGAAAGCAAGACGCCAACTTCGGTGTACGCTTCGCCGTGTCCTTGCTCTTCGCCTTGTGAAATAAGAGCTTTAGAAATTCGCGCTTGTAAATTACTGTGACGCCTGCCCGGTGGAGACATGGGGATCAATCTCCCTTGATAAAGCTCAAAATCGACTGGGCCGGAGGGAAGTTCTTCCGGCATTGCCGCCAGATCGGCAGCGGTAAAGAGGCGCGACACCGGCAACAGTGAGGACGGAGTCAAAACATCAGTGGAAATGGTGGCCATACAACGCCTCGATAGCTCGGTAGCGATAGCCTAGGATAGATGCAGTAAGCCCAATGCATTATCCCATGTTCCGCAAGAGCGTGCCAGACTGCTCGTCCAGGGGCGGTGGGACAATTTGAAATTCCGACAGCCGCTTTTCCCGACTGACACAGTCGGGCTATGTTCAAATTGGCCCACTACC
>DATJYL010000194.1 GCA_035499655.1 Pirellulales bacterium | reverse complement strand
CGCAATTGCGTACCGGTGCCACAGCATGGCAAACCGATTGTTCCGCGACGCAATCGTCGTGGATGTCGGGGATGCAGCCGTGCCCAGTGGTACGGCGCCGGTCACCGGCAGTCGTCGTAGTGGCGTAACACAACGTTCGCCACGGGCCAAAAAAGGCCCGACAACTCGACGAACCCGCCTGGTGACGGCTCCCCGAAGCGGCCGCCACTGGCTGCTTGCCGTAACTGGGCTTTCCCCGACCTATCGGCCATCCGCCCCCAGCGTTTGGCGACTGCTAGTTCGGCTTTCCCGGAGAGAACCAATCATGAACGCCACCGCATATGAATCGAATACGACTGAAGAGCTTGTGGACCTGGTAACGGCCGCCCAGGATGGCGATCGCGCCGCCTTTGGCCAGCTTTGCGTCCGGTTCGAGCGCATGGTCTACGGCATCGCACTGGTCCGCTTGGGCAATCATGCCGAAGCGCAGGAGCTGTGCCAGGAGGTGTTCATCCACGCGCTGGAAAAAATCAATCAGCTCCGCGAGCCGGAATGCTTTGGCGGCTGGTTGCGGTCGATGGCCGGACGCATGGCCATCAACCGCGCCGTGCGCCGGCAGCCGCTGGTGACCGCCGAAGCCGAAACGCTGGAAGGTTCCGCCGTGGAGCGGCACACTCCGCTGGATCGGGCTTTGGCCGGCGAGCGGCAGCGGCAGGTGCGGGCCGGCTTGAGGCGGCTGAAGAATATGGACCGCGAAACGCTGGTGGCGTTTTACGTGAAAGGCCATTCGCTGGTCGAAATGAGCGATCGTTTCGACTCGCCGGTCGGCACCATCAAGCGCCGGCTGCACGTGGCCCGTAAGCGGCTAGCGAAGGAATTATCGGCGATGGCGCCATGAACGTGACAAGCGTGTTTTGACCAAGTGACTTCCCCCATGTGCCCCGGTGGATGGTGCTTTCTAGTGCCGTCCGCGCGGGGCCTCTTTTTTGGGTGGTGGGACAATTTGAAATTCCGACAGCCGCTTTTCCCGACTGACACAGTCGGGCTATGTTCAAATTGGCCCACTACCCTTTTTTGTGCGGAGGTCATTTTTTGCGCTGCGGTCATTGTAATTTCATTTTCAACCCGGCAATCGCCATCGCGACCCAACCGGCGATGAATGCTGCGCCGCCGCTGGGGACTAAAAACCACGGCAGTTTGATTTCTGCGAGCACGGGAATATACAGGCATCCGGAAAATAGCAGAGTGCCGGCCACAAAACACACTCCGGCGATATTCAGACAAACCGTTGGCGACCGCAACGCTAGCAAACCGACCAAAACGAGCGCCAACGCATGATACATCTGGTAGCGCAAGCCGACGTCGACATTGTGCAGCTGCTTTTGCAAGTCATCGCCAGTAAGCCCCCGGGCCACTAGTGCCTTTTCCAAGCCATGGGCATGATACGCCCCCAGGCCGACGCCAATCGCCGCGGAAACGGCCCCAAGGATAATCCAGATTCGTGGCGACATGGTTGTGCGATCCCGTGTGTGCGCCCATCCGCTTGCGGCTTAGCGGGCAGCAATGACCGCAATCATAGCTGGCAAAGAACGAATGACCAAGCACCAATGACCAATGCTGATTGTGCGCCGTGATTGGCAAATAAAAAAACCGCCGGCGATCGCACATGAGTCACGACCACCGGCGGCTCGGGGGGAATTTTGAAAAGTCGGGCAAACGCCTGACGAAATGTGCTTTTCCGGCAACGGAAAGCTCTTACGGCGATGGCGGCCCGATCAAGTTATTTTCTTCTTCTTCTTGGATAATAATGCGCGGCGTGACCATCATCATCAGGCTGGTGGTGGTCCGTCCGATGCCGGTATTGCGGAACAACCGGTTGATATAGGGGAGTTTACTGAGCACCGGAACGCCTTCCTCAATGCGTCCTTCGCTCAAGCGCTTAATGCCACCTAACAATACGGTGCCCCCGTCAGGCACACTGACTGTGGTGGTTACGGTCACGAAGGAAAACTGGGGCAATTGCACCGTCGTGGCCACATTCGACGAATCGTTTTCATTGCTCGTGGAACTGCTTTGATCGGTGCTGTTTTGCGATTCCGATGATTTTTGAGTGGACGAAGTCGAGCCTGTAAACGTGAACGTGTTGACCGCACCGATGTTGCTGAAAAAAGGCACGACGGTCAAGCGAACAAACCGCCGATCGTTGGAGACCACCGCCTGCACGGTGAGCGAAGTACCTTCCGAAAGGACCACAATCACCGGCTGTTGGGCGGCGGCAAAATCGCCCACCACCGGAATCACGCTGGTGACAAACGGTACTTGCGTGGTGTCGCTCACGGTAGCCTGCTGCCCGTTGAACAATGTCACCTTGGGCGCTTGCAGGACGTTGCTGCGAGTGTCTCCCTCGGCGGCCTGCACCACAAAAAACGCCTGAATGTCGCTCAAGATGGCAAACCCAAACGTCGCCGCCGAGCCGGCATCGAACCCGCCAAAGGTCGGTATTGCCGATCCAAACCCTCCCTGCCGGAATTGAATGTCTTGTAACGGCGTCACTGCCCCCGACGAATCCAAGCCAACCACGGCGCTAGGGCTTACTGGTCCAAACGAGGGGGGCGCAGTCACCGGAGGCGTCAGTAGCGCCGAGGGCGGCGGATTGGGCACCGTGGTGCTGGTGGGGATATTGAATTGGAAGTTGACGCCGATCCGTTCGAAGAAATCGTCTTCTAGCGTGATAAAGCGGACTTCGATGGTTACTTGTAAATCTTCCAGCTTGCGCAGTTGCGTCAACAAGTCGGCAATTTGTTCGTGAACTTCCTGCGTTTGGCTCACGACCAGGCTCAGGTTGGTGTCGTAACCTTGAATCGTGCCCGGTCCGCCCATTTCCGACCAACTTTGAGGAGAAATGGTGGAAGTGATCAGGTCGATCAGGGTATCGAAGTCGGCCTGAGCGCCTCCCTTCATGCCGCCCGGACCAAACGGAATGTTTTGCGGCGACCCGGACTGCGATTGACCACTGCCGCTCAGCGGAATGGGAATGCCGCGGGTGCCCATTTGCTGCGTCAGCAGCGTGGGACTAATGACCGAATTATTGGCCGGTTCGTTGACCGCCAAGGCCGGCGCCGGGGTTCCAAAGCCGCCTCCGGCCGCGCCGCCCCAACCGTTGCGCGCCATGGCTTCGCGGAAAGCACCGTTGATGCCTTCCTGACCGGTCGGTGCAAAATTGGGAATCCGGATGACCAAGTCGCCGACCGGATAAGTTACTGGATAAAGTTGGCCCCGCTTGACGTCAATGCTGGTAATTTTCAGCACTTCGTCCTTGATCACATAGGTCAATTGCAGCGGCTCTAAAATCAACTTCAGCGCGCTTTTGAGCGAGACGTCTTGGCTCAAATCGATGCTGATGGGCGTATCGCTTTGCACGCCTTCCGCTTGGAGGCCTTGGGGATCCAAATACGTCGGCACTTGCGCGATTTTGCCGAGGTATTCGATCACTTCCGATAGGGGCCGCTTGTCGAATTTCAGCGCCACCGGCGTGCTCAGCCGTTGTTCAATTTCCTGTTCCTTGGCGGTGTGGTGCATTTCACCTTCACGCTGTTGGCGGAACTTGCTTTTGCTGAGGGCGTCCCATTTTCTCGCGTCGGGCATTTGATAATCACCCGGGAACGGAATGGCGGACTTGTCGACTTCCTGCATCGTGGCCCAGAAGCCTTCTTCCTGTTGATCCTGCACTTGTTGGTTGGAGGCTACTCGGGAAACCATTTTCGCCATCACCTGCAATTGCACGACGACGGGATTTTCCGGATCGAGCTCCGTGGCGCGCTTGGCCACGACTTGTGCTTCGGGATAGCGCTGTTCGTCCAACAATTTATTGAAATCTTTGACCAGCGCAGCCACTTTTTCTTGGGTTTCCACTTTTTCCTTGCGGGTGCGATCAACGTCTTGCTGCACTTGCCGATTTTTTTCTTCCTGGTCAATTTCCGGCGAATTGGCCGCAATGTACTGTTGCAAATCTTGAATGCTCAAATCCAATCGCCGCAGCATTTGCTCTCTGGCGGCCGCGTCCAGGCCGGCCACTGATGCCACCATATCGCGGGTTCGTTGCAGGAGCTCCAGCGCCTGCTTCGGCTGTTTTTCGCGCATGTCGCGCGCCAGACTTTGTTGCCGGGTGACTTCGGCCGCCACTTGGCGCGAGAGCGTGGCGCTGGTGACGGTCGTTCCGTCCAGCGGCATGGGAGGCATGCTTATCGAAGGACTGGCCGCTGCCGCAGCCAGCATGGTTCCCACAGTCGGCGAGGCCGGCGCGGGGAGCCCAACAGCTTGGGGTGCGCCTCCGCTGGCCCGTACTCCCGTTACCAGGACGTCTCGGGTGTTGCCTTCGGCGCTGATCATGGGATCGACGGGCTGCCCCAAAATTTTCAAATGATCGTACAATTCCTGCCGCGTTTCCGGATCCAATTCAGCCTGGAATGCGTAGGCGCGTCGGAAATCCTGGAGGGCGTCGTCCGTTCGAGATTTAGCCATCGCTTCCGCTCCGGCACGATACCAGCGCAGACCTTCGCCGGTGCCATTCTCAGGCGTAGGTTCCGTATTGCCCATCGGCGATGGCGAAGAAGTCGACGCCGACCGCGCGGCCGCGGCAACCACTGGGCTGGCCGATAGCGAGTGGTCCGACCCGCTTCTCGAATTGCTGGCCGGCATGTTGTAAGTGGAATCTTGGTCGGGGTTGTACAACGCTTGGGCATTGGGATATCGGCTGTCGTTTGCCGCCACCGGACCGCCCGCTTGAACCGGCTCGTAAGCACTCGCGGGGGTCACTCCGCCATCAGCAATGCGTGCGTTGCCATCGACCGGTGAAATTCCAGCCGCAGGACCCCCATTGCGCTTGGCACGTTCGATGTCGAGCAGCACCAGCGTGGGGCGATCTTCATTGGCGGCAAACGCCGTGTCGGGGGCTAACAATTCAGCTTGCCGCGCAACGGCCTCTGCCGTGGCCAAATCTCCTTGGGCCATGGCCGCGCGAGCTTGCTTGGCCATCTCCGTAGCGCGCTGCTTGTTGAGGACGTCGGCCGATTCAATTGGCACGGCCGCGAGATCGTTCGGCAAAGCGGCCGGCGCTGCCGCAAATGTTGTCGGACCGGCCGTATCCGGCAAACCGGCCGCACGCCGGGCCGTGGAAATCCGATTTAGCAATTGCTCGGGCTGGGCTTCAAACGTTGTATAATTGATGCCCAACTGCTGTGCTTGGCCGGCCAACCGTTGGGCTTCGTCGAAATCGTGCCAGCGCAGCAAACCCTCGGCTTGTTCCATCAGCACTTCAGCTCGCAGTCGCCGTGTGCTTTCCGCATCGCTGGCGGTAACATTGGCGGGCAATTTTTTAAGTTTGACAATCAGCGATTCAATTTTTGCCGGGCTGTCGTCCAAGGCGCTGTAGCTGATGCCCAATCCTTGGGCCTGATCGATTTTGACTTGCGCGTTGAGGAGGTCATCATGAGCCAGCAGCCGCCTGGCTGCCAGCAACAATTCGTCGCTTTGATTTCGGGCCGCGTTTTGGCTGTGTGTGACTGCATCCTCGGAGCGCGGCCGAGCTTGCATCGGAGGCGGCACGAAACCGGCACTCGCAGCGTTTGCAGGCAACATCTGGTCACTGTCGGTCTTGGCCGACCCCAGATTTGCGCTGCCCGCCTTAGCCGGCGCCATATCGGCACCACTCGACTTTGCAGGACCGTCGCTTTCCCACGGATTGGCTTCGTTGGCATCGGGCATGGCAGCCAGGGCATTCGGCGGAACCATGCCCCCGGCCATCGGGGCCGATTTGCTGCTGGTATCGGCCGGTGCTGCCGCGAATTCTGCAGTATCGGCTGGCATGCGCAAACCACTGGCCGATTGGGTCTGGCCAACGGGCGGCAGGACAATCGGCGGAGTTGCTTGTTGCAAATCGGCCAAGCTGCGGCCAGCGGGCGTCGAATGATTTTGCGACACGGCCAGCGGCAAAGGCTGCATCCGCGAGGCAACATCAGAGGGCCGCGTCGCGCCCATGGATTTGCCGTCGCTGGAGATTGCATTGGATCCATTTGAGTTGGCATTCGCTCCGCTGGTAATTGCATTGAGTCCGCTGGTATTTTTACCGTTAGCGCCGGCGGAATTGGCCGCAGCGGCTTTCATGCCGTCGGCATTGGAATTGGCTGGTGATTGATGAGCGAGGAATGGATCCTGGGACGCGGCTGGGGTTTTTCCACCCGGCGTTGGCCCATTCCGATTGGCGCCGGCCTTTTCCGCCAACAACTTGTCGAGATCGGCGCGCGCTCGCTTGGGCGTATCGCCGATATGAAACAGCGGATACTTCGGCTGCAAAGCTTCCGCGCTGGAAATTTTCGCATCCGCAACTTCGTATTTCCCCAGAGACATGGCGGCTCGGGCCTCGCGCAGCAAGGCATCTGCCTGCGCAACGGTGGAGTGACCATCGTCACCCAGACTGGCCGCACCAAGTAACAATGGCAACGCCGACTGGACGCCTGCCCAACCGCATGCCGGCGACCAGCAAACCGCCAAAGTCAAAACGAAAATTAGTTTGGACGTGGTTTTGAACACACGATCCTCCATGATCGATTCCCCTCGATAGCCCGAACAGGCACCCACTACGAAAAGTCTTTATGGCGACGCTGCAGGCAGGGAATGCTCCGGAAACGAACGTTGTGATCACAGCACCGGAAATGTACATCCGGCATCACATGCTTATCGTTCCACGCCGGCGCAAATGCGCTGGGCAAGGCATCCCGCGGCCAATGGCGTTGCCACCTAACCGGGAAAACCGCAGACGAGGGCGGGATAAATACCGGCCAAGAAACAGCCGGTCAAGACCAACTCAGACCCAGCTGATCGAAAAATCGCTCCAGCATGCTAGCAAATGCATGATCGCGAGGTTGGATTTAGTTTCTTTCTCGACTGGGTGCGCCCGGTCCTGGCGGACCTTTGCCGGTTCCCGGCCCGATAGCTCCCGGCCGCCCATACGGCAATGCGGGACCTCGGCCGTGCTCACCGGGCCGAGGTGTGACCGGCGTTTCTGCCCCTGTTGATTGCGTCATTTCTGCCGGCGGCTTGGATCGCTCCAGGTAGTCGTCCAACGCCAACTTATCGGCGGCATGGCCAGCATCGAAAACACGGCCGGAGGCATCCATAAACAATAATTCCGTGGCTTCTTTCGATTTGCCGTCCCCCAGCGGCTTGTCGTTGCGCGCATCCAGCAACATGCTTTGATTGGTGTCGATCGATATTTTCTCGACCTTACGAACTGATTCCGCCGACATATCCAAAACTTTGTCGAGGTCCTCATCGTGTACGTACACCAGCCCGCCCAAGGGAATCTCACGGTCCTTGACCACTTCCACCCAAGTGTCGGAGTTGGCCGGCGTAGCGCCGGTTTGTGATTCAGCCACCGGTGTTTTGGCAAATCCCAAAAGGTTTACGTGGGCTTTTAATTCCGATAGCCGATTGCCCGTCTCGCTTAAGAAGTCGGCCAGAATATGATATTCCGACGGAACGGTAATCGCCGGAGTTTCAGTCCAGGAGGACCAATTCGTGAATTTCTTTTTCGCGGTGCCCGCTTGAATCACCTTGGGATCCAAACAATCATCCCGTAATCCGTAATTTGGATTGTAAAGCAACAGCTGAATGCGATAGCGATAGGTTTTTCCTGGCTCGGCCGTTAAATCGACAAAACGAAACAATTTGTAAGGATCCACGGACAAATCGGTTTGCGACTGCGCGCCCATGGCCATTCCCGGCACTTCGTGCGGTCCAAAGCCACCCGACATGCCTGGGCCCTGCGGTCCCCGCATTGGCATGACCGGGCCGTGTTCCGAACCAGGGCCGAAGCGCCCGTTCATCTGCGCTGTTCGGTCGGGAGTGACGGAATCCAAATTTCCATTTTGATTTGTGTCGGGCTGATTTTCCGGGGCCGTGGTTTGAGCAACATTCAATTTCACTTTGGGATGGGCGGCTTCAAATCCCCAATTTTTCAAAAACAGCGGCGGTAGCGGCCAAGTCACGTAAAAATATTGATTTCCAAATGGCACCGGCGCAAAGACGTCATCGGGGTGGACGATTTCCGGGGCCTGCGTAAACCACTTGGCCAAGTCCTTGAGAGCCTCCGAATTTACAAAGTTTTCTTTGGACAATATCGGCGTCCAGTTTCGTTTGGCATCGCCGGCGTCTTTGACTTCGCTGCGCTCAACCAAAAAGCAAAAATAGTTAGGCACATCGGTTTGAGCAACGAGGGGCTGATGATTGGGATCTGAATCTGGCGCCGCTGGTACAGCAGCTTCAAATCGACGGCGAAACTCTTCCGCTTCCTTATCCACCGGCACGGCGCCAGTGATGATGACATAAGACTTTACTTCGGCATCCGCCCCAGGAGCACGAACGCCCGGCAGATTCTCGTCTTGACCAAGTCTCGATGGTCCTGCGGCGGAAACGCCCGGGCCGAAACCGGAACCTTCGCCGGGCAAACCCGGACCATGTCCGCCCGGACCCAATGCCCCTTCGCCGGGCAAACCCGGACCACGCGCGCCCGGCCCCAATGCCCCCTCGCCAGGCAAACCAGGCCCACGCGCGCTGCCCCCCGGAAGACCAGGCTGAGCCGGTCCGCCCGGCAGCCGTTGACCAGCAGACGCTCCCGGAATTTGTCCCGCTCCTGATGCATTGGGTTTGTAAGGAACAATGCCGCTACCAGCGGCGACTTGTAAATCTTCTATCGCATAGATCTCTGGATCCGCGCGTTTAATCAATTCAGGAAACAACGGTGGGCTCCACTCGCGAGTTAGCCGGACTCGCTGGCCAGGAATGGGGCGTATTTCGTCGGCAACCTGGTCGGCAAAGTGCGTCGGCTCCAAACCCATTTCACCTCGATGTGCACTCCAGGTGGGAGATTGAATGTTTGACACCACTTGGCTGCTTTCGCGCTTGATCGCCTCGGGCGATTTGCTGTCGTCCAGGGGCTTGGCGGTAATCGTGGAATAGAGAAACAGCAGAAAAATAATCACCGTCGCTGCAAACACAATTTTTTCACCGTTGGTGATGAAAAACCGTTTGATTCCGTCGGGATTGAAATTGATTTTTGCTTTCATTGTCAAATCTCGTTTTCCCCGTGAATCGGTTGGGGATCGTCCGACAACCATCTCGTTTTAGCCGTCTTTATATTTATGGGTTATGAGGAGTTTCGGCCGCCGCAGGAGTTCCCGCAGGCGCCACAGGTTCAGCCCCCGCCGGGGGCGTAGCGTTAGTCCCCGCTGGCGTGGCAGCGGCCGGTGGTGCATCAGTCGCGGGCGGCGTACCAGTGCCTGGCGCAGCTCCCGGAGCCGGGGTAGCCGTTGCTGGACCTCCTGCATCTGGAGCGCTAGATGCCGGAGCGGTCGGAACAGTCACGGTGGGAGCTACCACCGTGGGAGCTGTCGCGCCTGCATTCTCCGTGGTCGCGGCAACCGGAAGTTTTTGCGGATCGGGCGGTTTAAGCAAGTACACCACCCCATGAATTTCGACGGTGACCGATTGCTCTTGTTGTTGCTGTTGCGGCGCGGCTGGGGAAAAGACCGAACGCTCACCGGCCAGGCCGCCACCGGGTAATCCTGGCCCCGCAGCATGGTAAAAACCGCCGCCCCCGCCGCTATTACTGGTGTGCTCTGGGTTGATTCGAACTTCCTGCACTTCCATGGGCAACACGGAATTTCGGAACGCAACCAACAACCGATCCACGTACCGGGCATCCATTTTGAGCAACAGCCGGAACGGCATCAGTCGATATTCGTTGCTGTCGGCATCCACATCATCCTTCATCAGCGGCGTGCCGTCGGCCTTCACGTAGCGATAGTTCTTCAATAGATCATCGGGGTTGGCTGTGGCATCGGCGCTGGCAACACCCCCGAAGCTTATGTGTCCGGATTCCCTTTTCCCACGTAATTTTGGGTCTGGCCGGGCGTGGCTGGCATCGCCGGGAGCCGTGGGCCCTGCAACAGGGCCGGCTGCTGCCGCGCTATTTCCCAAAGGCATAACGCGGTTTAGGCCGGTGCCCCCCGGTGAATCTTCCACCGCGTTGTAGGCGATGTCCATGGCGTTGATTTCTGTGATATGGGCATCGGGTTTTCCTGCGGTGCCTTCGTTGACGGCTTTGATCACGTTGCACAGCGCTCGATACACCCATAATTCCTCTTGGGCGTATTTTACCAACAGCGTGGAAGGCCGTTCCGTCCAATCAAATGAAGCCAGAATATCTTGTTGCGAAGCGCTCGACCAATCGACGTGGTAGGTGGGTGCCAAGCCTGTTGCCCCGCCTGCGAAATTGATGGCTTGATTTGAAAAATCATCGAGCGACGGCGCGTCCACAATTCCCGCCAACTCCGATACTTGCTGTTTCACCCGCCCTTGATAGTACTCGCGCAAATTGCGCGACAACTCTGCGTTTGGATCATCCAAATGCGCGACGGCCGCGAGAAAGTCGGCGCTCAAGTCCTCCTTGGGCCACACAAACACCTTTTCTTTTTGTTCCTTGTATAAAGCGGCCCAGGCGTCTTTTACGTCTTGGGCCATGGAGGCGGTCTCTTTTTTTATTCCATCCGTCCAATCATCGTGCGGCTGGTCAGCGGAAACTCCCCGCAAACTGGAAAACACCCCGTTGATCTGCTGGCTGTCCTGTTGAAATTGCGCGGATAGTTTTCCGCTGGCCAAATACCAAGCCATTAAGCCCGCCACCGCGGAAAATGCGCACAGAATCCAAAAGTGATACTTGCGCGCGATTTCGAGATATAGTTTTACTTTGTCCATGGCAACGATTGCTTTGATGCGTTCAAATGATGGGGGACATCCTTTGCGTAGTGTTCTCTCTTACCCGCCGGGTGCGGCCGCCACTTTGGGTTGCTCTTGATCAGGAGTTTTTTGTTTTTCAGCATTCAGGCGATTTTTTTGACGCTGCGAATACGGCGTCGGTTTCCAAATAAACTCGATCACAAACGGATATTCGCCGACCGTCTGCGAGTTGTTTCGAGCCGGGGCTGCGGCTGCCGCGCCGGGATTCACTCCCGGCATGGCCGGACCCGCCCCCATGGGTCCATTGCCTGCGACGTTGGGATCCGTGACAGTCACGGTGTCGAAATTCGTCTGGGTGTTGACCATCACCGGCATGTCGATTCCCAAATC
>DATJYL010000193.1 GCA_035499655.1 Pirellulales bacterium | reverse complement strand
ATCCTTTTCCTCGCGGCGGTCAGCATTCGGGCCCGCCACCAAATTCTAATTCCTCCAGTCCCAAAAACTCACTGCCCAGCCGACTGTGGAAGCTCTTGGCGTAGCCGTTCTCCCAGAGGCTGCCCGGCGCGATGTACAAAGTCTCGATCCCGAACTGCTTCGCCCAGCGCCGAATCGCCTGGCTCCCGGGAAGCCGGCCACTTTGGTCTTTCAAGCTTTGCTGCCCCGGTCCCGCAAGAAAAAGTAGCTGGACTTCCCAGGAGGCCAAGATCTTCGTGCCGCTCAGACGAAGCGTCTGTCAGGAAAGCAATAGGGTAAACGATCCCGAAACGTGTGTAGCCCGGCACATACAGAGTGCATCCTTTGCCAGGTCGAAGACCGAGATTATCAGGAATCCGGTGGGACAATCGATTGATATGCTTTGTCCGGCTTCCACGGGAACTCGTTCCTCCCAGATGTCGTGATCATAGGGCGCCAGTAGCACCACGTGCGCAATGAACGAATAGCAGTTCTGGATACGGCAGGTCACGAAGGTAGGCATGGACGGATTGATTTCCACATCATGCAGCGGCAAACTTTCAACAATTTCGTTCAGGTAACTGGCTCTCATGCGGCTCGACTCCTTCGTGAAATGGGCTCGAGGAGATCAAACTGCCCCTAACCGCTCGGCACCCCCAAATGTCGCGGGATTGCCTATAATAAGCCCGCTATTTGGTCGCTTTGGACGACAGTAAAACCGGTCAATCACCAGATATTTTGCCGAAATTTCGTTTTTCAGGCATTTTTGCAGGGCGTCGACGGTCAGTGCAGTGCCTGTTTGCCGCATTACGCCGTGGCTGACGACCGATTAGAATACTTCCGGGGCGTGCAATTGGGATAACTTTGCATCAGCCTGCGCCGAGTATGGGCCAAGCCTCCGAAAACTCTGTAACACACTGGCTTCAGTCGTTGCGCCAAGGGAATAGCCTGGCAGCGGAACACCTTTGGGACAGATACTTCAACCGAGTCGTTTCGCTGGCTGAGAATCAATTGCCGTCGCACCAACGGCGTGCATCCGACGGGGAAGATGTGGCCCTTAGCGTACTAGACACGTTAATACGTGGCGCGGCTAAAGGACACTTTCCAAACCTGCACGATCGACGAGACTTGTGGTGTTTGCTGTTTGCGATCACCAAGCAAAAAGTAACCGATCTAAAGCGCTACGAAGGACGCAAGAAGCGCGGGGGCGGCTCCGTGCGGGGCGCTTCCGCCCTGAACGGCAGCTCTGCATCCGATGTGATTTTGACACTCGACGATCTATGTGGTGACGATCCAACCCCCGATTTTATTGTCGCCCTAGAAGAAGAGCACCGCCAGTTAATGACACTCTTGCGAAACGATATACTCCGTCAAATTGCGGCAGCGACCCTTGAGGGTTATGCCACTCAGGAGATTGCAAACCGCCTACAGATCTCCGTCCGAGCCGTGCAGCGCAAGCTGAATGTGATCCGTACGGCATGGTCTCGGGTCCTTGTCGTAAGCTAATCACTAACTCACTTAGCGCCATTTTGGGTAACGCAGATGATCTGCACAGAATCATCGTTGAAGTCCCGGCGCCGCGGCAAACTCCATGTTGCTGACGTGGATGGTTCTGTTGTCGAAGATGAGGCGGGCTCTGCGAAGTTGACGCTCAAGTACTGCTTCTTCAATCTGACCGTACCCAGGTTTTCAACACCGATGGGTATTCTGGTCGCCAGCGCCGATCAGTTTCCGTAACTTTTATTAGGCCGATTGAAGTCGACTAGTGTGACGATTCCACTGCGAATTGAATCCTGCAGTCTTCCCCAGCCACGGATTACTATTTGCAGTTCGACGTCAAGTGATGCCATGAATTGTCTCTTGAAGCACTCCGAATGCAGCGCCAGTGCAGCGCGGCACTGTTGACAATTCTCGCAACCACAAGCGATATTATCGTTTGTGGCCGAATCGCTTACGGGTTCGATTCCCGCCGCCTCCACTGGGACTCGCTGCGCTCGCTCATGGCAGGCCGGCGAATTAGTATTAAAAACGGCTTGAAATAGTAAGTCGATTTGACCCACGGCACGGAAGCCCATCATGCAACTGGCTGAAGCCGAAAAATTGGCACTCGACTTGATGCGGCGGCATGGATTGCTGCCCGGGTGGAAGTTTGCCTTCGATCGGGCAGTGCGGCCTGCTAGAAAAATAAGGTTTTTCTAGCATTTCAACTGGAATCAAGTTAGGGAGCAGGTCATCAAGAAGCTGCTAAGACGACTTCTTTCAGCTTAGTGCGCTAATTTGAACCGGCGCTAATCATGGTGACTGGCAACGGCCGCGCTGGCGGGCCCGTCGAATACCGTAATCACCGGTAAAGCGTTGCTGTCGTTATCGAACATGCCTCGGCTGGCGACGCCCCCCTTGCCGACGGCGGGTTCCCACCAGAATACGCCCTTGCCGCGGTGCTGCGGTGTATCGAGCACCGCCTGATTCACCGCCTCCAGAAATTGCTTTTGCCCCTCCGGCGTTTCCGGAAACGGCCCCGGCTTTTCGCGATATTCCGCCGGCCGCCAGTTGTAAGCCGCCTCAACCACGTAAATGTCTTTTTGATACGTCTCGGCCATAAACTTCAGATTGTTCCGCAAGTCGTCAATACTGCCGTGCCACCACGGGTAGTACGATTGGCCAATCACGTCGAACTGCACATCGTACTTCTGGCATTGGTCAAAAAACCACTTGGTTCCCTTGGCGTCGCCCCCCCGGTCGATGTGGATCATCACGAGCGGCCTGGCCGCATCGCCGCGCCCTGCTTCGACGCCGCGAATTCCCCCTTTCAGCAAGTCGGCAAACTGGCTCCAGTTATTCGGCAACCGTCCGTCGGGCCACAGCATGCCACCGGTCACTTCGTTGCCGATTTGCACCATGTCGGGCATGGCGTCGGCGTCGCGAAAGGCGGCGATGGTGTCGCGGGTGTAGGCGAACACGGCATCCACCAATTGCTCGTGCGACAATCCTTCCCAGGCTTTGGGAATGAATTGCTTTTGCGGATCGGCCCAAGTGTCGGAATAGTGAAAATCGAGCAGGAACTTATAACCCAGCGCCTTGGCTTGCTTCGCCAGGGCCAGCGTGTATTCCAAATTGTTGGGCAGCCGCGTGGGCGTGTGAAACAACCGCAGGCGAATCCAGTTGTAACCGTGATCTTTGAACAACTGCAGCGCGGGCTTGGGCTGGCCGGCATCTTTGAAAACGATGCCGCTTTTTTCCGCCTGCGCCGACGACGACAAATCAGCCCCAACCGCATAATCGTCTTGCGCTGCACGAACTAATCGGGGCCTTAAGCAAATACTTGCCAGGCACAGCGCGGCCAAAATCCACGAACAGAAAGTTCGACAAGACCGTGTCATTGGTCCACGCTCGCCTGTTGGCCGTCATGGCGATTGGCTAAATCTTTCAGCACCGTCAAGTCCGTATTCACGCTGACGAAATGCGCCGACCCGTCCGCCATACAAAAACTGCAACCGTTGGGATGCTTGCTGCCGAAGCTCACATCATTGTGTTTGGACACCTTGGCGGCATTCCTGCCCTTGTTCGGATAAGTCGGGTCGGCTTCGTTCGAAGCAACTTGAATACCATAGAAGACCTGAGCAGCATTGTACATCCAAAAGCCGTTGCCCGTTGTCGATAATTGGTAGGGGAGGTAAGCCGAGGGATCGGGTGTTCCCGAGGTGTTGCCATAAAATGCCTCGCCCGCATACCAACCCGCCACGAGGGTTCCGAAATCCCACGAGCATTCTCCTAGTAAAAACGTTTTGCTGGTGCCGTCGCTGATTTGGCTCACGCGCGTTTTGCTGGCTGGATAGATCACGCCGTTGGTGGCAATGCCGCCCCGCCAACTTGCCTGCGGTGGATAATTTGTCCCGCCAAACGCTACCGGAGCGCAGCCGGTCAGTTCCCACGGCGAATTTCCCGGACACGTATCTGCCAGTTTGCCCCCCATCACAGCGTAATAATGAGCCCGCTGCATGCCGCTGCCCGGGGTTCCGTTGTCCTGATTGAATATGATCATGGGTTCTGTGCTATCCTGCGACGGGCACTTGGTGAACGGAATCACCGTAGCAGGCACTTGCTCGTTGCCCGGATAATCCCAGCGAATGCTGAAGTTAATCAAATCGTGATAGAGCTTGTTCTCCATGTACGGCGTGACAATGGCAATGTAACCGTATGGCCCGGCGTATTGGCTGCCATTCTCGTCATACAGCGCGGATGGATAGTGCTTTCTCGCCGATTCGTAATTCAGACAAGCCAGGCCCAATTGCCGGATGGAATTCAGGCATTGCGAGCGGTGGGCCGCCTCCCGCGCCGCCTGAACCGCCGGCAACAGCAGGGCAATCAATATGCCGATGATGGCAATCACCACCAGCAGCTCCACGAGCGTAAACGCCCGCCGCAGGCGTGGCCGATGACATTCGACGGGCGACATTCTTTCCAATGGCTTCCTCATGAGCCATGCCTCTTTTACAGTTCGTGGTCCGCCTCGACCCGGTACGGTGAGCGGCTTTGAAAATTAAAAGCGCCCCCGGCGCCGCGGGCGCGCCAGGAGCAGGGGGGAGATTTCTTCCAAGGCCAATGGGGTACGCTGCGTTCGGGGAAACGATGCGTTCTCAATCGATCAGCGCTACCATCAGCGGGACAGGTTGGGCAGTCTTAAATTCTCGATCGGTGTTTCCTTGAGCGCCGGCCATGTCCCAGCAGCGCAATTCCGCCTAGAGTTAGAAGCACCAACGCACTTGGCTCTGGGACGCCAATGAGGGAACCATGACCATTCTGGAGGGCGGCCAACAAGTCCTGCAGATCGGCGTTGGTTACCTTGCCGTCGCCGTTCAAATCGCCCAAGGCTAAGTAATCGCTGGGCGAGAGGCCGTTGGTTGATTCAAACCCGCTGGGGTTGGCCAGGGCCTGTTCCATGGCCACAATGTCGCCGGCATCGACATGGCCGTCGCCATTGAAATCGCCCGGCTTCGGCGTATAGGTAAACGTGGCCGTGAAATTGGCATCGCCGAAGTAAGGACCAAAAGTTGAGAAGTAACCACCGCTGATGTAATTGGTTGCCGCCTTAAAGTAATCGCCATAGTGCTGCACGCTATTTGTATCCAAGTAATTGCGGCGATATCCATAATCGTGTGCCGGAACATATTCCGTTGGCCATCCATTCATGTCGCCGCTGTATCCATCGTACGGCATGCTCACCTGGTTGTAATTGACAATGATCACCGGCGTTAACACCGGCGTCAGCGTGCCGCCATTATTGTTGACGAAGATCGCTGCGTAGTCCGGAGATTCAAAAACCCCAAAGCCGTTCTGATCGTACGTGCCGCGCCCATAAGTCAGCGCCAGGTTGTTGAATGTAAAACTGATGGGCGCCCCAACGGCGTAATTCGCGCTGGTTACATCCAGTGTATTCGTCGAGAGACCAACGACCGTCGGGCTGGTGCTGCTGAAATTAGTGTCCCAGTTGACGATCGCCAATTGCACACCCGTGGCGTCTGCATTTCCCGATTTAAAGAATTGAAATTGCGTTAAATTCACGGTATTCCCTGTTGCACCGAAGACGCCAAACCCAGTCGCATCGGTTCCGAGTGAAAATCCCTGTCCATAAAGCGAATTCCAACTGCCGTCGCCCGTGAACGCCGTCGTGCCCGTCGCCGCCAGGATTGGTCGCACCCAGGCCACTAGCGCCACCGCCGTCAGAATCCAAGTCGTAAACCACAGGGACCGAGTCATGCTCCGCCTCCCAAATTGCAGGTAGCTCTCTTTCATCAGGTTGTCCGTAAATCGCTCTGGCCCTTTAAGCGCGCCGACGCCAGCCCAAGGTTAACAAGCCAAAGCACCCCACCGCCAACGCCAAGGAACAAGGCTCCGGAGCGGCGGTATAACTCAGCGTTGCCGTAAAATTCGCATCTCCCGCGTAACTGAAGGCACTGAAATAACCACTGTTGATGTAATTGCTCGTCGTATAAGCGTATTGACTATCGGTGCCGTAATTCGGCACGGGATGATAATCTCCGCCCCCCTGGTCAACATAATTGGCGGTCAGCCCCGACACCAAAACGGGAGTCAATGAACTTCCACTCACATTGACAAGAATCGCGCCGTAATCGCTCCCATAAGTCAGCCCCAGGTTGTTGAACGTGAAAGTGATCGGGTCGCCAGTGTTCAACGAACTGGTGCTGGCAATCGTGTTGGTCGAAAGCCCAATGTATCCGCTGGTGCTGGTCGATAAGCCGACCGTGTTGGGGTAAATGGTGTTGAAAATTGCCAATTGGATATTCGAAGCACTATCGGCTGTGCCTGATTTATAAAATTGAAACTGCGTCAAACTCACAGGGTCCCCGCTGTTCAAGCCACTTGGGCTGGTGCCGTTTGGCCCAATTAGCGAGGTATTGAAGCCCTGGCCATAAATCGTGTTCCAAGTGCCGCCACTGGTGTCGGCCACGGTGTACGAATCCGCCAACGCCGACGGCACACCAGTCAACACCCCCAATGCAAACAGGCCCACAAGGGTCCAGCAACGATGAAAGAGGCTGCAACACATAAGTCGCTACTCCTGGTGCAAACAAGGAATTGGAGAGGGAAGCAAACGCGGTGCCTCAGCCTCTGTCCCTCTAATTCCTGACTCACTGATGGCAATCACCAGGGTGCAAACTGGATCAAATCACAACGAATTCCCCAACCAGCGACCCCCGAAAACCATCCAAATCGTGCCTAATTAGCCTGCCGTTACTTAAGTTCCCCGCTGCTTGCCGAAACTTAACCAAAATCTGGCAAATATATTGGGCGGAAGTTGGACACCGTCCAACTCTTGCCACGCGGCCAAGGAATTTCACCTGTATCTATTAGCCACTCGATGCCTGAATGGACGGTTCGAATGTTACGTAAGATCAAAAGCAACAAAGACTTATCTACTCATGTGAGAAAACAGATCTTCCTATTCCACACTGAACTTGCTTGCAGAGTAATGCCTTATTGATCTGTTCTCTCTCCGGCCAAGACCGCCTTCAAAAAGGAAAAGATTCTCATTGCTTACTCATTTGTCAGAGATTCTAAGTAAGCAAATGCCCTGATCGGGTAAGGGAAATAGGGTCAGGTATCGCCAATTCCAGGCAGCGGTTTGTATAGAGATGGTTTCTGACGCGCCACACGAAGAAGAAAGCACGCCGCAAAACAGCGCGGTTCGCGAGTTGGCGCGTTTGTGGGTCCAATCGCAGTCCGTGATTTCGGCATACATTACGGCGAACATTCTCGACGTCCAGCATGCCGAAGATTTGGTTCAGGAAGTGGCTCAAGTAGTCGCCGAAAAATTCGATTCCTTCGATCGCACTCGCTCGTTCATTTCCTGGGCCTTGGGAATTGCCCGCAACCGCGTTTTGAAGTATTACCGTGCACGGGCCAGAGATCGGCTGGTGTTAAGCGAAAACGCCTTGGCGAAGTTGGAGGAGGCGTTGGAACACGTCGGGCAGGAAGCGGAAGAACGGCGGGCCGCCTTGAAGGTTTGCCTGGAGCGAATTCAAGGCCGACGGCGCGAAGTATTGGAAATGCGATACAGCCAAAACGCAAAAGTCGCTGATATTGCCCAGCGGTTTGGCATGTCGTCCGATGGCGTGTTTGTCATGCTGCATCGCATTCGCAAGGTGTTGTATGGATGCATCCATCGACAATTGGCACAGGAAGGAACCGGCTAACCATGTCCGATGAATCCGAACTTGATCTGCTCTTGAGCCGTTATTTGGACGGGTCGGTGAATGCCGACGAATTGGCTCAATTGGAATCTCGGTTGATTTCAGACGAGCAATTCGCCCAACACTTTTCTCGCTGGTGCTTGCTGCACCGTCAGATTTCGGAATTGTTCACCGAGAGCGTGCTGCACGAAATCATGAATCAATTCATCCAAGGCTCTCCCGCTTTGCCGAAAAAGGCTTTGTCGCAATTGACCGCCGCGAATAAACAAACCGCAGGGCCGATGAAGTTGGCTTTTTCTGATGAGCGCCGGTCCCGTGCCAACTCGCCGCTGCTGTTTTGGCGGCGTTGGTCGGTTCTGGGCGTGGCCGCGGCGGTGCTGCTTGCCGTCTCACTGTGGATATTTCAACAGCGGTCCAATTCCTGGCTCAGCGAAGTGCCCACCGCCCGCGATGTCGATGTTAACAATGTAGTGGCCACACTCACGCAAGCCGTCGACGCCGTTTGGGATCCACGTGGCCCGGCGTTTCATCCCGGGCAATTGTTCTGCAAAGGCAGCCACGTTGCCTTGAAATCGGGGATGGTAAAGCTGACGTTCGAATGCGGTGCGGAAGTGGTTCTGCAAGGGCCGTGCGATTTTGTGGCCGAAAGCCAGATGATGGGTGTGTTGAAATCAGGGAAAATCACCGCCCATGTGCCACACCGTGCATTTTCGTTCGCCATTCGCTCGCCCGGAGTCGATTTTGTCGATTTGGGCACGGCCTTCGGCGTCTCGGTCGGTTCCAACGGCCGCACCGAATTGCACGTGTTCGAAGGCGAAGTGTTGTGCAGCCAGGAGAAAAAAGAAGCGACGGACCACACCGATGTCATCCATGTCACAGCAGACAAAGCAGTGGAGTTTCAATCGCCCGGCGGCGAATCCAGCGACATCGCCTTTGACAAAGAACAATTCGCCCGGTTGATCGCCGTTCGTCGCACCGCCGAAGCGCCCCCCAAAAGCTTGGTCCCTAGCAAGTTGGCGCTCTGGCTGGCTGCTGATGCCGATGTTCAAACGGATGCCAATCATCGCGTGGTCACCTGGCCCGACATACTTTACGGCGATAATCGTTCCGCCGAAGATGCCACTCAAATCGACGAATCGGCTCGCCCCACCTTCGTTCCCAATGCTTTGAATGGCCATCCCGCTGTTCGGTTCGACGGCAAATCCAATTACATCGTTACCACACCGCTGGAAACCACCGACGATCAAACGGTCTTTTGCGTCTGCCAGTTTTCCCCCAACGCTTACGACAAAAATCGCCGTTGGGGTGGCCAAATTCTTAATTACGATGGTCCGCCCAGCCGCGAAGCAAATGGCTTTCTCAGCAACACGCTGCATCCCGGCGTGCTGCAAATTGGCGAGCCCCTGTTGGCCGAAGAGTTCAAGCCCACGTTGCTGACTGGTCAAGTGTTTGCCGGCTTCGTCGGCAGCGCAATTGTGGAATCAGGCCGGGTCGACACCCGCCAAGTCGGCGCGGAATTGCCCGTCGTCGTTTCGTATTTGTACGATTACACGCACGGTCGCGCCGTGTTGTCGATCAATGGGCGCGATTCCGGCGAAGCTCGGGCTTTTGCTCCGCAAGCTATTACTTCTCGAAAAATCATCGGCCGGCACGCCTGGAAAGAGCTTTTCTTCCAAGGCGATCTGGCCGAATTGCTTATTTACAATAAAGCGCTTTCACCCAGCGAATTGGCCGACACCACGGCTTATTTGGCGGACAAGTATTCCATACCGCTCGATTCGAATGTTGCCGCAAAATAATGCGGTTGCATCATAGCGTTGGGCAAAGCCGTATTTCAAAACACTGGCAGCGTTTGGGGAGTTGCCAGACTTGACGGGGAGATTTCGTGAGGTTCGGGGCGGAGTGAGGCAACAAATGCTTGCACGTTTTGTGCGCCCAGACTTTCATTGCAGCCAAGCCACCAAAGCATGGTTGCGCCGCGGTACGCGCACCCGGATCGTGTGGCGGCTTTTCTTATGCTCAGCGCTGTGCGCTTTCGCAAACGCTGCCTTTGCCGCCTACCCCTTCTACACCGGGGCCGACATCTCTTTGGAGACCTTCATGCAGCAGGAAGGCGTGAAGTTCACCGATAACAGCTCTGGCACGCCGGTGCAATTGCCCATGGATCAAATCATGTACGACGCTGGCGCCAATTTGTTCCGCCTCAGAATCTTTGTGAATCCGGCAACCACCTACACCAATTCTAACGCTGGGGCCATCCAAACCACTTCGTACGATATCGCCTTGGCCCAACAGATCAAAACCGACGATCCCGACGCCAAGCTCTTGCTGGATTTTCATTACTCCGACACTTGGGCCGACCCCGGCCACCAGGCCAAACCTTCCGCATGGAGCAGCGATGCTTCGCTGTCCACCTTGGAAAGCGATGTCACAATTTATACGGAAAGCACGTTGAACTCGTTTTATTCCTCCGGAGTCATGCCCAATATCGTCCAAATCGGCAACGAAACGACAGACGGTATGTTGTGGCAAACCGGCAGTTCAGGCGCGGCGGCGGTCGGCGGGCGAATTCTTTACCAGGGGGTGACATACACCGGACTCGGACTGACCAACAACAAACCCACGCAGGCGCAGACGAACCAAAGTTGGCAGAATTTCGGCGGGCTGCTGAATGCAGCCATCAAGGGGGTTAGGAACGCACAGTCCGACGACAATCTTCCGCGCATCCCGGTTTCGCTGAGCATCGACAAAGGAGATTTGGACGGCCAGCCGCAATCGTTCTACGCCAATATTCAGAGTTCGTCGCTGGGAAACGTCACCGATTTCGACATCGAAGGGGTCGATTTCTACCCCTCGTCGACCGATCTCATCTCCACCATGCAAACAAATCTGACCACATTGGCTGGCACCAACGAAACGGCTTTCACCAAGACCGGCAACACTCTCCCTCTGAAACGAATCATGGTGTTGGAAACCAACTATCCCTGGGAGAATGGCGGCAGTAGCTCCTACGCCGGGTGGGACAAAACGCCGGCCGGCCAGGAAGCCGAATTCCAGGCGGTCCGTAGCTTGGTTCAGGGCTTGCCCTATAACGATGGCGAAGGCGCACTGTATTGGTATCCAGAGGCGGTGCAGGCCGGCGGATTCAACATCTACAATGGCGGAGCCACGGCGCTGTTCGACGCCACGAGCAGCCACAACGCCCTGGCCGCAATGAACGCCTTTGCGCCGGTACGCGGCGATTTCAACGGCGACGGCGCATTCACCGCCGCCGATATTCCCGCCATGTTGAGCGCACTGGCCAACCTGAGCGATTACCAATCCAATAATGGCATTACAGACCCTGACATGCTCGATATCGGCGATTTCAATGGCGATGGACAAGTTACCAGCGCCGATCTCCAGGGAATGCTGGCCGCGCTCCGCGCCGGCCAGGGTTCATCCAGTCCCGCTCCCGAGCCGCCCGCCGGTTGGTTGCTGGCCATTAGCGGCTTGGCGATGTTGCACGCCCTGCGCCACCAACGCAAAATGTAACCATTGAATCCGCATCGACGCTCATCGAATTCAGCATCGACGATGAATCAATCTAGCGCCGTAGATCATCTCTTCACCACAGGCCACCGTCTCGTTTCCCCCATGGTCCGTACCCCGCTGATTTTTCTGCTTTCACTGCTGGCCATTTCGTTCTGGGCTGCCTATTGTCCCGCGCAAACCGTCAATCAAGTCGATCTCCGCCAGACCCCGCCCCAGCTACTCCGCGGCCATTTGCATTTGGGCGGCGCTAATCCGCAGGGCCAGTCGATCAGCTTCAACAGTTTGTACATGGAGCAAAACGGCCAACCCGTGTTGCCGGTGATGGGCGAATTTCATTATTGCCGCTCTCCTGAGTCTGAGTGGGACGAATCGCTGAAAAAAATCAAGGCCGCCGGCATCAACATCGTGTCCACGTACGTGTTCTGGAATATTCACGAGGAAACGGAGGGGCATTTCGATTGGACCGGATCGAAAGACCTGCGCCAGTTCGTTCAACTCTGCGCACAAAACGGCCTGCAAGTGATCGTGCGTGTGGGACCCTTCTGCCACGGCGAAATGCGCAACGGCGGGCTGCCCGACTGGCTTTATGGCCGCCCCTTCAATGTCCGGTCCAACGATCCCGCCTACTTGCATTACGTGGAGCGGCTGTATGGCGAAATCGGCAAGCAGCTAACCGGTTTGCTGTTCAAAGACGGTGGCCCGATCATCGGCTTCCAGATCGAAAACGAATATCACCATTCCGCGGCCCCCTGGGCATTTTCGTATCCGGGCCAGCCCCCGGAATGGGCCATTGCCGACGAAAACCGCTACCTGGTGCTGGGCTCAACCGGCGGTGTGAAAAAACAAGATTCCTATGCCGAAGAGGGGCGCAAGCACATGGCCAACTTGCTCGAGCTGGCACACAAAGCCGGGCTTGATGCCCCACTGTACACAGTCACCGGTTGGGGCAACGCCGCCATCGTCGACGACGCCACCATCCCCGTCACTTCAGCCTATCCGTTCCCAACCTGGGCCAAGGCCACGCCTTCCCCTTTATATCTTTACCACGATTTGCACAAGCAGCCCGATTACTCGCCGGTTTCCTATCAGCCGGAGCGATATCCGTCGTTTGGCGCGGAACTGGGCGGCGGAATTATGATCACGTACAGCCGGCGCCCCACGGTGTCGGCGCATGCCGTCGAGTCGCTCGTGATCCGCGAATTGGGCAGCGGCGCCAATGCCATCGGCTATTACATGTTCCACGGCGGGGCAACGCCGCGCGGAAAATCGTCTTATCTTAGCGAGGAACCCTCCGGCGTGCCGAAAATCTCCTACGACTTTCAAGCTCCCGTCGGCCAATACGGCCAACTGGCGGAGTCGTACGGCTATCTCAAGCTGATCCATTTCTTTCTCGACGATTTCGGCCCGCTGCTGGCGCCCATGGTCACCGTGTTGCCGGAAGGGGCCGCGAAAATGTCCCCCACCGACGTGGATCAACTTCGCTGGGCCGTGCGAACTCGTGCCGACAGCGGCTTTGTGTTCCTTCACAATTTTCAAGATCACGTTGCCACGCACGATCTTGCCGATCAGCAAATTATTTTACAAACCAACGACGGCCAGCTTCGCATTCCCAACGATTCCAGCTTTACGCTGAAAAGCGAAGCCGCCACGTTTTTTCCCTTCAACATCGATTTCGGCGGCGTCCGGGTAAAATATGCCACCGCCCAGCTCCTGGCGAATTTGAGCGAAAACGGAACGCCCCGGTATGCGTTTATCGCCGTTGACGGAATCAACCCCGAGTTCGCTTTCGATTCCAAGCCCCCTTCGCAAATCAAGTCCGAAGATTGTCAGGTGACCGCCGCCCAATCCATGTCGATCGTGCGTTGCCCGGGCGACAAAATCTCCGAGTTCACGGTCGAGGATGACAAACATCAAGCGGTCACATTTGCGGTGTTTCCCAAATCGCTGGCGCTTACGGCCTGGCGTGTGAAAACTAAAGAAGGAAATCGCCTGGCGTTTTCAGAAGCCACTTTGCTGAACCAGGTCGATGGCATCGAGGCTTGCAGCGTCGGGAACAACGTCATTTCGTTGGCGGTCTATCCGGCTCTGCACACCGCGCCGCAGTGCCAAGGCGCCGCGCTCACAGAATGTTCACCGCCACACCGCTCGCTGACAGCGTACACCTTGACACTGCCGGAAGTGGAACCGTTTGTGCACGCCAAAGTGGCCGACCGGAAAACCTTGACGCTCCGCAGCGACAAATCGTCGTTGCCCGACGGCGTGAACAATGTCTTCTTGGAAATCGACTACACCGGCGACACCGGCCTGGCGTTTATCAATGGCGAGCTGGTCGACGACCATTTTTATTTCGGGCAACCGTGGCGCATAGGCTTGAAGCGATTTTTATCGCGCGTGGCCGAAGAGGGCATGTACATCTCGTTCCGTCCCATTTACAAAGATGCGCCGTTTTTGGCCGATCTGCCGGCCGCAGCCGTTCCTGATTTTTCCAACCAGCGCGAAGAACTGCGCATCAACCATGTGCGCGTGCTGCCGGAATATCGCGCCGTACTCAGCTTCTAACCCGACCTTGAGCGCCCGAAACCCGCTCCACCATCTGCCGAAGAGTCGGGTGTTCATAGTTAGCCGCTGGGCTTGCCCAGCGGTGGTTTCATTTTATTACATTCTCTTGCACTTTCAGTGTGCCGCTACTTCGCCCCCTTGTCTGTGAATTTTCCCACGTCGATGAAGGGCACCGCGCCGCTGGTCACTTTCGGTAATGTGCCGTCCCATTTTTCGAGCGCCCGCAGTTGCAAAATCATGGGGTTATCGCGCAGGGCGTTAGCTTCAATCTGCATGGCGTCGGCCTTGCCTTTGGCTACGGCCACGGCCTGCTGGGCCTCGAATTCTTTTTGAGAGAGCAGATTTTTCGCGGCCAGGGCGTTTTGTTCCGCCGTGACTTTGGCTTCGATGGCCTGATTGAACGACGCGCTGAAATCAAAGTTCACAATATTCAACGCCTCGATTTTCAGCCCGATCGGATTTAGCTTCTCGGCAATCAACTTCGCAATCGCCTCGCGCACGTCTTCCCGCTTCGAAACCAATTCTTCGGCCGTGTATTGGGCAATCACCGCCTTAATGCTTTCCTGCATGGCCGGCCCGACCATCGTCTCTAAATAATCGGGCCCAATGGTTTGATACAAGAGCGCGCACTTGTCGGGCAGCACGCTCAAATTCAGCGCCACGACGGTTTTCACGCTTTGCAAATCTTTGCTGGCCCCCTCGGTTTCCACCTGTTCCTTTTGCATCCGCACGTCCATCGGCACCACGCGTTCCAGAAACGGTGTTTTTCCGTAAAGCCCTTCGCCCTTGATTTCGCCGGTAACGGCCCCCATCCGCAGCACCACGCCGCGATGCCCCGCCTCAATGGTCCCCCACGACCCCATCGCAACAAACAGTACGATGAATGCCACAGCCGCAGCGATCAGCAACCCCAGTGATTTCATAAACTCCCCTTTTTGTGTTGCATCCGTGACTTAACAGCTTGCCTATCCCCCGCCGCCGCAAGCCAATCCAACGACCTTCAGGCACACCCTTAAATATAGGTTCGCAACAGACCAGAGAATCTTGCCCGTCGGCAAGGGCTTTTTGATTAACCGGTGAATACGCCTCATTTAGCACCCGGGCGCGGGGCATTGTCAACCAGACCTCGATTGACTACATTGCGGCTGCGCCCGGTAATTTGTTTCCCTAGAAAATGGAGGTTTGTATGCGAAACAGGATTTTGTTTGCCGCTACGTTATTGGTCGCCGGTCTATGCACAACCACGGATGTTCAAGTGAGTGGCGTTGCCAGCCAACCTGGTATTTCCGCCGCTAGTCCTGACTCCTCCACACTGATTGCCCATATCCTACGTCGCCGGCGGGGTAATTCCGGCATGCAGTCAGCACCGGCAGCGACGCCAACGCCTTCTGCTGACCAGGGCACACCTAAGCCAGCATAAGTAAATTCGACCCCATGCCGCCGCGAGCCATGATTGGGAGCGCGGCGGTTTTTTATGCGCTGAATTGTCGTTGCCAGGTCATCAATTCCTTAAAATGTGCTGGCCCGGGCGCGGGGCGTTGTCAATCAGGTCACTAATTCCTTGCGTTGTCAGCTTTCAGGGGGTAAATTCAGG
>DATJYL010000192.1 GCA_035499655.1 Pirellulales bacterium | reverse complement strand
AATCCTTTTGCCCGCCGACGTGCTTTTCCATCGCCGGCCGCACCGCTTCGAAATCCCCCAACTCCAACTGTTCGTATATCCGCCGTAGCTGGCCGATCGGGTCGCGCACCAAATCTTCGTATTTCAGTTCGCAAATTTGATTGTCGGGAATCGCCGCCCGCTGCCGATTGAAGCCCCGATACATTCGCTCGAAGGCCGAAAATACGTACTCGTCCAAATCGCGATAATGCGGATGCTGAAAGCCCTGCGCCGCATCCAGCGACACCCACAACCGCCGCGTGCTGGGAAAAATCACCGCCGGATCGCGCACAATGTGAACGATCTTCGCCCCCGGAAACAGCCGCGCCAACTCCGCAATGCGTCCCGTGTGCGGCGGTGATTTCATCACCAGCCGCTTCCCCTTTTTCAGTGTCAGCATTTGCACAAACCGCTTCATGTCGGCCCGCCAACGCTCCAAGTCCGACGGCGCGCAGCCGTCCATATCCAAAAATTCGTCGTACGGCGCCGGCTCGTTCGGAAACGCCATCCGGAAATACGGCGTCGGCGCGCCCATCGCCACCAGGGCAAATTCATCTTCCTGCGGCCGATGCCACCCTGTCGCCATGTTGTCCATCGGCCGCTTGCCGGGCAGCAATGGCCACAGCAGCGTCGGCGCAAACCAGCCGGTCACCAAAAAATGATTCGGCTCGTAGCATTCGTAATACGTGGGATAGCTCAACCGCTGGTCGCACACCATCAGCTCATGCAAATACGTGGTTCCGCTCCGCCAATGCCCAATGATGAAAATTGGCGGTTCCTTAATCTCCGTCGCCGCAATCCGCCGCCCGTAAATCAACCGCTGCAAAAAAGCAAACGCCGAATTCCCCACCGCGCAACCCCCTATGATTAGCGCCATGCACACCCGCAGCGGATGAAACCGAAACCGTCCCCGCGCCAGCATCTTCCAATAATCGCCCAAACACATCCCATGCCAAAACCGCGGCGAATACCACGGGTAGCTGTTCAGCTTCAGCTTCTTCGCCAGCGGCGGCTTTTTCGGCTCGACGGCAGTGGACATGAACAAAACTCCCTCTCCCCTTGTGGGAGAGGGTTGGGGTGAGGGGTAATGACCAGCTTGTTGAATACACTCCATCCAAATCGCTCATTGTAACCCAACTCGCCCGCCACCACACCGCCACCGCCGCCTCAAGGATGTCGGTCTGGCTCCAAAATTTTCCCTAGAAATTGGGCCACCACTTTTGGGATAATGGCCACGAATTGCCTCGCGATGATCATCGACGCATTGCTCGGATACGGCCAAGTCCCTTGGTCACAGCCCAAGTTGCATGCTTAGTCTGCAGCGCTCGCTATCCTCGCGATCCAAATTTACTCCAAACGTTCACGACCGTTTATGGACCGTTTTCACCCCATTTTTCCACGGTTTAACATCCGTTTTTTACCGTTTTCACCGTTTTTCACCGCAACATATTTTTCGCCGATCAACCATTCGCCTTACGTCACCGTGGCCGCCCATTGAAGATGATCCGCCAATTTATGAAACTATGTGATTCCATCTCGAGCTAGTGACAAAGCCGTTCGCCATGAAGTTCTTCGCCTTCCACCTGATGCCCTGGGATCGATTGCCCGCCGATTTTTCCACCAAGTACGAATCGGCCTGGACCTGGTTGCCCAACAGCATCTACGACCCCGCCCACGGCCACGAGCTGTACAACGAATATCTTGATCAACTCGTGCTGGCCGACGAGTTGGGCTTCGACGGCGTGTGCATTAACGAGCATCATCAAAACGCCTACGGCACGATGCCCAGCCCAAACTTGATGGGCGCTATTCTCGCCCGCCAAACCAAGCGGGTGAAAATTGCCGTCATCGGCAACGCCCTGCCTCTGTACAATCCGCCGACGCGCGTGGCGGAAGAATTTGCGATGATCGATGTCATCAGCGGTGGACGGCTGATTGCCGGCCTGGTCGTGGGCGGCGGACCGGAATATTACAGCTTCACCATCAATCCGACGTATGCCCGGAGCATGTACAGCGAAGCGGTCGATTTGGTCATCCGCGCCTGGACCGAGCCGGGCCCGTTCGAGCATTACGGCAAACATTGGAAACTGAAGTACGTGAACCCCTGGCCGCGGCCGCTGCAAACGCCGCACCCGCCGATTTGGATTCCCGGCGCCGGCAGCAAGGAAACCATCGAATACGTCGCCGCCAAGCGCTGGAGCTACATGGGCATTCCGTACTTCCACATCGATTTTTTCCAGCGCAACTTCGACATGTTCCGCCAGTGCGCTCAAAAGAACGGTTACACCGCCAATCCGGAACAGCTCGGCTGGCTGCTCCCCATTTACGTGGCCGAAACCGACGAGCGCGCCTGGGCCGAATACGAACAACACCTCTGGTATTTTGCCCACAATCTGCTCCGCGGCCTCACGATTTTGCCCCCCGGTTACACCAGCGCCCAATCGATCGCCGTCATCAGCCGGGCCAAAGAAAAATTCCTCAGCAACGTGAAAACGCGCGAGCAAGTGGAGCAGGGGGCCTACGCCGTCGTCGGCAGCCCCGCCACCGTCCGCGATCGACTCAAGCAGCACGTCCAAAAACTGGGCGTCGGCAATCTGCTGGGCCTGTTCCAACTCGGCAGCCTGCCCGACGATTTAACCAAAAAAAGCATGACCATCTTCGCCCGCGAAGTTTTGCCTAGCTTGCGAAGAGAATTAGAACCAGCGAATTCCACCAGATAAATTACTCCGCTTGCGGCTTAGCAGATAGAACAATTCGACGAGCCAATGACCCAAGTTCCCAATCAAACCGATTTCGTCACCGTCGCCGGGAAAAAAATCCAGGTCATGCGCGGCGGCAGCGGTCCGCCGTTGGTTTATTTGCACAGTGCCGGCGGCGAAATGGATTGGACGGCGTTTCACGACGGCCTGGCCCAGCACTTCAGCGTGATCGCCCCGGCGCATCCCGGCTTCTCACTTTCCGAAGGCCTCGATCAAATCGACAACATGCAAGATCTGGCCTGGCATTACGTCGATTTTTTCCAGCAGTTCAATTTGCGCGGGGTGCCGGTCGTCGGCTTTTCCCTCGGCGCGTGGCTGGCGGTGGAGCTGGCGATTTTACGGACCGAACTGGTCGGCAAGCTGGTGATGGTCGACGCCGCCGGACTGCACGTGCCGGGCGCACCGATGGCCGAATGGTTCATCGACGATTTGCACAAACTGCGCGAATTGCTGTTCTTCGATCCGCAGGGCCCCGTCGCGCTGGAAGTTGCCCCGCTGGAGCCGTCCGAAATCCAGCTCCTCATGTTTTTGCGCGCCCGCGAAGCCACAGCCCGCGTCGGCTGGAATCCGTATTTGCACAATCCCAAACTGCCGCAGCACCTGCGGCGAATTCGCTGCCCCACGCTCATCATCTGGGGCCGCGACGACAAGCTAATCCCGCTAGCCCACGGAGAATTCTATGCCCAGCACATTCCCGGCGCGCGTCTGGAAGTGCTCCCCGAGTGCGGGCACATGCTCCCCTACGAGAAAACCGCCGATTTCGTCCGGCTGGTTACCCAATTCGTACGGTAAAGTGCTGGAAAGAATCCTAATGCTTGCCGTTTTGCCCGCCGTCGTACTTGGCGGCCAATTGCGAGAAGTTTTGGGCCTGGTCCTTGTGTCCTAAGGCATCGTGCATGAAGGCCAGGTTGCTATACGGAATGCCCAGCGATTTTTCGTCCACCAGATTTCGCTGCACCGCTTCCTCAATGTGTTTTACGCCGGCATCGGTTAGCTGCAATGCGAAATCATGACTATCCGCTTCCCAATACGAAATGCCCATGCTCACCAGCCACTCGCCGTAATGCCCCTGCTTATCGCGCAGTGTGGGCGGAATTGGTCGATCCAAAAGCGGAAACGCCTTTTCGTACCACGCAATCGCCGTTTTATGATCGTTCCGCTGCACCGCGTGCAACGAACCCATGCGGTAATACAACCAGCCCAGGCGAAACGCGTCGACTGGAGTTTCTCGGCGGCCTTTCGCGCCGGTTTCCATATAAGTGATGGTCAGCGCGGTGTTGGGCAGCGCATGTTGCACAGCGCCGCGCATTTCGTCAGATTCCAACCCATCGGCCAGTGCCGTACCCAGTGTCCATTGCAGGGCCAGTTTGGTCCACGGATCAACCGCCACTTGAATCAGCGGCTTGCCGGTTTTCAATGCCATCCGCGCCCAGGGGACCGAATCGACTTTCCCTTCGGCCCCGGCGCAGGCGGCCAATGCGCCCCGCGCCAAATGCAGCCGCAGCCCGGGATCGCCGTCTTCATGCTCCATAAAATCGTCCACGTAAGCTTGGGCGCGCGTCAGCCATTTGGGAACCACCTTGTCCTTATCCTGCCAGAAACCGCACGCAATGTCGTGTGCCACGTCCAGATGCGCCTCGATCAACACAAACTTGGCGGCGCGCCGCACCAGCAACCGCTTGTCGATCGACAGGGGATCGGCCAGCTTGATGGCCGCCAAATGGTTCTCCATGGCATGTTTGTAATCGTGGACCGGAGCGTCGGCTTCCAAATCTCCCAGAACACACAACGCCTTCGCCCTCAGTTCGCCGGGCAAATCGCTGCTGGCCAACACCTCTTTGGTTTCCTGCGCCGCATCGTTGTAATGGCCTTGTTGCCCCAAGATTTCGGCGTGTGTCAGATGATACAACGGCTGCTTCGGATTGATCTCCAACGCGGCTTGTACGTCGTCAGCCGCTTCATCGTAGCGCGCCAACGTGGCCATCAGCCGGGCTCGCAGCCACAAAGCGCGGGCATTTTTGGAGTGGTGCGCCAGAACGTAATCCAGGTCGGCCAGGCTGGCCCGTGTGTGCGATTGCAATTCCACTTCCGCCCGCAGCACAAACATCGAAAGGTCGATCTTATCCAACACCACGTGCGAAACTCGCTTGCCGTCGGGGGTAATGCTAAACAGCACGCCTCGTTCCGGATACGCCTGACCGAGCAGTTCGCCTGCATCGTCAGGAACGTTGACGGGTCGCACATCGCCCAGGTCCAACTGCCGCGCCAAGGTATCGGTGGGAACCGCCTGATCCAGATCGATCAAAATCGAACGAACCTTATCGTCGGCCAACGTGGCTTCGACGTGTGGAAACGAAGACAGCGAAAATCGCAGCACCGTTTGATGATCGTCCTTGGAAACTTCCTCCCCTGCGCCCCATTTTTCCTTGAGCTCCTCGGCCGTGGTCACTCCTGGTTGGACGCCGTCAAATTTGGCCGGTTCGATCGCGGCGTTGGGGCGTGCAGGCGGATCGTCAAACGTGGTCGCAAAGACAGTGCTGGAATGGTCGGCATCGGTCGCGGGCGAATCGTCGGAGACGCCTTCTGCCTCCGCGAACGACCCATCGGTTTGCGGCGTCGAATTCTTTACGGGGCTTTGCAGAACCGGGCTTTGTTTAGCGGCTTTTTGGCTTGCAGAACCTTGTGCGGATCCTGGCATAGTTGTGGATGCACCGGGATAACCCAGAGAGTGGCGCGCCGCCGACGCGCCATCGACTCCGGGCCGCACAAGGGGCGCGGAGTGCTCCAAATTGCCGCTTGCCGCTGGCGAATCGGCCGCAGCGCCATTCGATTCGCGGCTCGAGTCCTGGGCCAAGCACGGGCATGCCGCTGCCCAAGCAATTGCTGCAAATGCCAGCAGGCCGATTCGATAATGCGCCATATCCAGGTGCGCTTTAGCTCTTAAGTGGATGGTTTTCCATAACATCGCGTGTTCCTCCCTGAACACTCTCGATTGGCGCGTTGATGAAACAGATTTCGGGTGTGAGAACTAAATTTACCCGCCGCGCAACACGCGCGGGCGGCAAAGGATAGCCAGCTTTTATAGCAGGGTCCAGAGCAGTCGTGCTGCGAAACCTATCATTCCGCAGTGTCCGCCGATGCCAGCAGCGCCAGCAACTCAGCTTTCGCAGCCGAGGCGTGGCCGGCCGTCAACGAGGCTGCCGCCGCTTGCAGGCGTTCGATCTGATCGCTGCTAAACGGTATGGCTTCGCCTGGTTGTGGAAAAAGCGGTACAAGCTGTTCGACAATTCTTTGCGACAGTAGCTCCAGGCCTTGACCACTTACCGCGCTCACCAGCACAGAGTTTGTCCGACCACAGCCAACTTTGCCCTCCGTCGGCGCCTCGTCGCGGCTCAACAGATCGCACTTATTGTGAACAATCAACGCCTGGTTCCTCTCATCCAACAATTGCTGATTTGCATCCGACCACGGCCGCGTGATATCGAACACTAGCAGCAAGCAATCTGCGGAGGTCGCTTGCTGTTGGGACCGCGCCACTCCGGCGGCTTCCAGCGGATCGTCGCTCACGCGCCATCCGGCCGTATCGCATAGCTGTATCGGCCAACCCGATATGGCCGTCAAGGCGGTCACCACATCGCGAGTGGTGCCGGGCTGGTCAAACACGATGGCACGCTGATAACCGACCAGAGCGTTAACCAGGCTGCTCTTTCCGACATTGGGCGGGCCAGCCACGACCACACGCCACGGTTGGGTAAGATGCAGCCCCAACGAAGCGCGGGAAAGCAACCTTTCCGTCAGAGCCTTCGCGGTCGAAAGGCTTTCAGCCTTGCCGTCAATGTTCGTCAGAATTTCGCCCAAGGCGGATTCCAACGCGCCGTGATATTGATCGAGCAAAATCTCCGCCGTCCGGGCTGTGGTTGCTTGCGCTAGTGCGATTCGCGCTGCTGCACGAATCGGCGAAGTTTCGTGGCGGACATTGTGCGCTGACCACACTTGCTCCGTTGCGCCTGCCGTAACTAAGTCCTCGATAATGCGGCGCACTGCCGCGGAACCGCCGTGGCAATGCACTTCGAGATAATCCGAACTCCGGCGGCAGATGAGCACGTCTTCGGCCGGTTCGCTTCCCCAGCGGCCATAAATGATTTTTCCTGGCGGTGCATCAGCAACGCAACGGAGAGCCTTTGGCCGGAAAAAACGCTGTACCCAGTCCATCGCCAGTGCGCCTTCAACGGCCACCACCGCCACCGCACCGCGTCCGGCAGGCGTCAACATGGCAACGGTGGTGAAAGCGCGGCCGGTCATGGCTTTGCCAGAACAATGCCCGCCAGCACCAAATGCTCCACAAACCTAGCCGCCGGGTCCAGTTGTTGCGCCACCGACGGAGCTGCTCCACCGGTGAGAAATATCTGCAAAGCACTCGCCTTGCCGGATGATGGCGCCGGCAACGATTCGGACAAGCGTCCAATCAATTCGCGAATGGCCCCCACGGCTCCCCAAAACAGTCCACTGTGAATGGCAGCAAGCGTGGAAGTGCCTAAAGCCGGGGGTGGCGAGCCCAGTTCGTTCATTGGACTCAGCGGCAACAAATCGGTGAATTGATCGAGTGCTCGGGCCGAAAGCGCAATGCCAGGCAGAATAGCGCCGCCGCAAAACACACCGTCGGCGGTGACCAAATCGACTGTGATGGCGCTGCCCGCGCCGACAATAATTGCGCCCCGCGCCGGGTCGCGCAAGCGGTTGGCCGCGACGGCGCCGGCCAAGCGGTCGATTCCCACGCGCTCGGGGTGCTCGACCGCGGCGGTAATCGGCAAATCGGTGTACTCCAACATTCGCACCGGCCAGCGCTGTTGAATCCAATCAGTTAGCTTGGCGGCGGCGGGACGATTGACGCTGGCAATCCACCACGGCGTTTCCGCGGGGACATCGGCCAGACACTGCTGCAGGGCTAGCGGATTCCATCCCTCCGTAGGCATGGCGTGCGTGTGACTGGGCACGGGTAAACCGATTCGCTCTCTCCGCAAATTTTCCGCCGGCGCAGCAAACAGACCAAGTTTGATCCGGGTATTGCCAATGTCGACAGCGAGGAGCGACTGCATGAGAAAAGCAGGGGTCAGGAGCCCGGGGTCAACGCAGGCGCAGTTGTTTCGCCCGCAGCCTGTTTCTGTTCTTGCAACAATCGATCGATTTGCCACAGCAGTTTGTCGAGACCCTGTCCCGTCACCGCGCTAACGGCCCACACCTCGCGCCCGATGTCGGCTGTAAGTTTGGCCCGCACATCTTCGGCGCCGGGGAGTTCGCACTTGGTGACGACTGCAATTTCGGGCCGTGTGCCCAACTCGGCCGAGTAATGCTCCAATTCGCTGCGGATGATGTGGTAATTGGCCAGTGGATCAGAACCGTCGATCGGCGTTGGTTCCACCAAATGCACCAAAATACCAGCCCGCTGTATGTGTCGCAAAAACTCGTGCCCCAAGCCCACTCCAGCGTGTGCGCCTTCGATCAGGCCGGGCAAATCGGCCAGCACGAAAGAATGATCGGGGGTGAAATAGACAATGCCCAGGTTCGGGTACTTGGTGGTGAACGGATAAGGGGCAATTTCAGGCTGAGCGCGGGAAAGCCGCGCCAACATTGTGCTTTTGCCGGCGTTGGGTTTGCCAACGAGACCCACATCGGCGATTACTTTCAATTCCAATATCAACCGGCGATGTTCTCCCTGATCGCCGGGAGTGCTTTCGCGCGGTGCGCGATTCGTGGCGGTTTTGAACGCTGCATTTCCTTTGCCCCCTTTTCCCCCGTGCGCGGCAATGACTTCTTGGCCGGGTTCCACCAGGTCCTTGAGCGCCAAACCAGAACCGGCATCGATCACCACCGTGCCCGGCGGCACCAACAGCACCAAATCTTCCGCGCTGCGGCCGTAGCAATCGCTCGATCCGCCGGGTTGGCCATGTTCGGCGCGCCAATGTTTGCGATGCGCAAGGGCCGCCAAACTATCAACGCCCGGTTGAGCACGCAGCACAACGCTGCCGCCGTGGCCCCCATCGCCGCCATCGGGACCGCCGCGGGGAATAAATTTTTCGCGGCGGAAACTAACCGCGCCGTTTCCGCCGTTTCCTGCAGCGACATCAATTTCTACACGATCGACAAACATGGGCGTCCGGTGGCTTGTTTAGAGTGTGTATGACTGCGTGAGTGATTGGTTATGCGGCTGGCGAGTAAACCATGGTGTAGTTATAGTCGAGAGAACTGCCGGCGTCTGCCCACCGTGTTTAGTTGTTTGCCTCGCTCCATCTCGCCTTCTGCCACTACCCTTACGATGCCTTGCAATCGGTTCATACTTTTTGCTAGCACATTGTTAATTCTATGGGGTTGCGGAGAACAGGCCTCGACAACGTCCGCTCCAAACTCGGTCGTCGATCGGCTGCGTGATTTGCAAACCGCAGCCATACAAACGGACACGGCTGACTGGGGTTATTGGGGCTCGCTGCCTTCAAAATATACAGGCTGGACTACCCACTCCAACCGGCTGATTCCGGTCTACACGTTTGGCATGGACCTCAGTTCTGTGAAGGACGAACACAGTCTCTACCGCAGCGCCGACCACTTACTGCAATTGTACGGTTATTTGCCGGCCGCCACGCTGAATCCGCACGCCGATTATTTCGACGAAACCGACATATACCATCTGCAACAAACCGCCGTGGCAGCCGGCAAGCGGCGTGTCATTCTATTCATTTTTGACGGCATGGATTGGTTCAATACCTGGGCCGCGGCCTGTTACAAAAGCGGAGCGGTGCGCTACCACGAAGGCCGCGGCACCGGATTGCACTTCCAAGATTACCGCGGCGCGCTAACCGATTTCGGTTACATGGTCACCAGCCCGCAGAACGACGGCACCAAGACCGACGTGAATGCCCAAACCGTCACCAACATCGGCGGAAAAATGCAGGGCGGGTACGATTGGAAACTGGCGGGCGAAACGCCCTGGGCCGTGCCAATCGATCCGGAATATCCGATCGCCAAAAGCCGCGAACTGCCGCAGGCATATACCGATTCGGCGGCCTCGGCCACGTCGATGAACTCCGGAATCAAAACTTACAACGACGCCATCAATGTCGATTCCGAAGGTCATCCCGTGGAAACCATCGCCCAGCAATTGCAGCGCCGCGGCTGGAGCGTGGGCGCGGTGACCAGCGTTTCCATCAGCGACGCCACACCGGCGGCCACGTATGCCAATAATGTGTGGCGCGACGATTACCAGGATATTTCCCGCGACCTGGTGGGTTTGCGATCGATTTCACACCGCGATCATCCACTGCCCGGTTTAGATGTCGTCATTGGCACCGGCTGGGGTGAAACCACAACCGCGGAATCGCAAAAGAAAGATATCGAGCAGCAGGGCGAAAACTTTGTGCCCGGCAATCGCTACATCACCGCCGACGATTTGGCCGCCATTGATGTAGCCCACGGCGGAAAATATCAAGTCGTCCAGCGCGCGCCGGGCGTGAACGGGCCACAGGCGTTGTCTGCAGCGGCGGCTGAAGCGGCGACTCATCACCAGCGGTTGTTGGGTTTGTTCGGCGCCGGGGATCGCAGTCACTTGCCTTATCGCACCGCAGACGGCAATTACCATCCAACGCTGGGAGTCAAAAAAACAGCGGAGGGGTACTCAGCCGCCGACATCCAGGAAAATCCGCGCCTGCCCGATATTGCCATAGCCGCCTTGGAAGTGCTGTCGCAAAACTCGCGTGGCTTTTGGCTGATGATTGAAGCCGGCGACGTCGATTGGGCCAACCATGACGACAACATCGACAACTCCATCGGCGCTGTGCTGGATGGCGACGATGCCGTCTGGGCGGTGATGCAATGGATCGAATCACACGGCGGATGGGACAACACCGTGCTGATTGTGACCGCGGATCACGGGCATTATTTCCATCTTACCCGGCCGGAAGCGATGGCCGAGGCGGGAAAGAAGTGATTTGCCTTCAGGCGGAAGTGCTGCGAGCAGAAGCGTTGAGCAGAGAGTCGCCTGGCATTATTTCAGCGATTTTAGCCACTCCGTGAGCACCCAGCCGACTTTCGCCAGCGACAGCGGCGAGCAGTGCGCCGGATCATCGTCTTGCGTGTGCCACTGAGGGTAACTGGTCTGGGGGCCGAAATCGCAAATGATGTCGCAGGCTGGAATGCCCCCCAGGTCGTGCAACATTACGTGGTCATCGGTGATATCGCCCATCACCTGTGGAATAAACTCTCTCACTTTCAACCGCGCCGCGGTGTCCCAAATACCGCTGGTGATTGGGTTGCTGTCGGCCCACGCTACGCTGTGTCCTTCCTTGGGCAATCGCAAGTTTATGCCTCCCACCATATCCAACAGCACGGCCGCTCGATACTTGTACGGCGGCGGATCAGCCGCATACATCCGCGCAAAATACTCCGACCCCACGCAAAAGTTCCCGGTATTGACGCCCGAGGTCAAATCCCAATACGTCAAATCTTCCGCGTCTAGCAAGACAAAATCGACGCCATACGGGCCGGAAAACTTCGGCATGGCTTTGCCCAATTCCATCAAAACGGCCACGCCGCTGGCTCCGTCGTTGGCGCCGACGAAACGGCCGCGCGGATTGCGGCGATCGTGATCCGGAAATGGCCGCGTGTCGTAATGTGCGCACAACAGCACGCGCTCCTTCCGATCCGGATGCCATTGAATAATCAAATTCGTCATCGGCAGCGCTGCGCCGCTTAGCGGATCTCGGCCCCGAAATTCCTGTTTAATGACTGTGGCGCCCAGTTTTTGGAAGTAATCGATCAGCAGCTTTTGCTGCGCAAGCATGGCCTGCGATCCGGGCGGTCGCGGACCCAAATCGCAAAGCTGCTTGAGATACTCGTAAGCCTGGGCGCCGTCGAACGGAATGTTTTCCAGCTTGATGTCGTTGGGCGCCGCAGTGGCCCGGCCCAAAGTTTCGGCAAACAAAATGTAGCCCGCCACCCCGGCGCCAACGATCAATACACAGGCCAGAAATACCGATTGGCCCGAAACATTCGCGCCGAAGATCACCCGCTTGGCGCGGGGGGATCGGTTGTCTGTAGATCGACGTTCGGGGAGCATATTTTCATTCTACGAAGCCGATCCGCGCGGTGAAAGAGACAATTATTATCGCATTCAACAAGTAGAATTGCCGTTTGGTTCTGCCATCTGCCAGTTTGCCAGCCGGCTGCGATTGCTCTTGTGAAAACGAGCCCGGCTTATCTACAATCCCCAACCCGTTACGGTTTGATTTCAATCAATCCCTTGGCAGTTCACCGATTTCCTCGCATTGCCATGCTCGATGTGAACCAAATCACGAGCCTGCATCAAAACACCACAAAACTGTGGCACGAGCAAGCCGTTGCAAATCCGCACCACGATTTTCTGTACGTGGTTTGCGAGCAGCATAAATTCAATTTTCTGTTGTGGCACGAGGAAGATATTGCCCGTAGCCCGGACGTGGGCGATGCGCAGATCGCCGCGGTCAAGCGCGCTATCGATCGTTACAACCAACAGCGCAACGATGCGATCGAAAAAATCGACGAGTATCTGATGCACGATTTAGCATCTCATGGCGTAGTGCCTGCCGACGCCGCTCGGCAAAATACCGAAACGCCGGGCCAGGCCATTGACCGCTTGTCGATTTTAACACTGCGCATTTATCACATGCAGGAACAGTTGGAGCGCCACGATGTCGATGCGGGGCATGTGGCCAAAGTGTGTGACAGGCTGGAGATTCTGTATGCACAGTATGATGATTTATCGACGGCGCTGGCCGAATTGCTGGAAGACATCTTTGCCGGGCGCAAACGGTTCAAGCTCTACCGGCAAATCAAAATGTACAACGATCCGACGTTGAATCCGTATCTCTACAAGTTCGGCTTACAAAAAGCCGGCTAAACGATCTCTTCCGCAATCCGGCCAAGAGGCTTCATGATAAGCCTGCACAGCCGAAGGATACGCGGCTTTTTCGTACTCACGCCACGCGCCGGAATGGCCGTAACCGTTTGAAAAATGCCGACACCGCATGGCGTCGGCTGGAGGCATTGGCAGCGGCTTCGTCGACCACCCAGTTCAATTGCAACACGCGCCGCTGCCCGTCAAACGATTTGTGTCCGTGCCAAGCGTTTGGCCCATTGCGGAAGCACAGCAGGGTTCCCTGTTCCGGCGGCACTTCGGCAAAGTAGTTTTCGATATCGTGTTCGTCCCTGAGCAACCGTAGACGCCCGCCGGGCGCTTCCCAGGGTGCGTTGAGGTACAACAGCACCGTGATCAGTTTGGTTTTGCTGTCGACATGAATTTTGCCGTCTTTCGCTCGGCAATAGCCCCGCACCGTAAGCGTGGCCGGCCGGCCCAGCAGGTCCATCTTAAATTTTTCCGCAAAGGCGGCCCGCATGGCCGGTCCCAGCAGTTCTTGCGACAGCATTTCGAACGCGGGGCCGTAGGTCAGCGTCGATAGCGGAAAACTGCCTCCTTGCGTGATGGCGGGATAATCAGCCTGAATGCGATCGAGTGGCTCCGGCTTGATAAATCGCGGCACAATGCAATAGTCGAATGGTTTGCGCACCAACGGAGTGCGCCGAAAAGCATCAAGGTCGAGCATCGACATGGGGAATCCTTTCTGTGTCGATTGAAACAATCAACAAAATGTTCAAAGGCAAAAAATCGTCAAGTTGCGGTTTTCATGCGAATTGTCGCGGAGAATTTTCACCAACAGCATCTTATGCTGCCTGCCCGCGCATCAATTCCTTAGGCCGCGACAAAATCGTATCGCAGGCTCCACAAACCTGATCAACTTGCACCAACCGCATGGCGCTGTTGTCGGCTAGGCGGCGCTCTTTCCGGCTCCCGTCGTGATAGCGCTCCTGCAGGGCGATATTTTGCGGGCCGTACGGTCCACAATCTTCAGGGCGCGTGGCTCCGTAAATTCCCACGCTGGGCGTGCCGACAGCCACGGCCATGTGGAGCGGCCCGGTATCGGAGCCGATAAAAATCCGCGCCGCTCGGCAGATCGCCGCCAATTCGGGCAAACTGGTTTTTCGAGCCAGCCTGGCATGCCCATCGGAATGCGCGACAATTTCGCGCGCCCAATTCAATTCGTTCTCGCCGCCCCAAACCACCAGGGATGGCAAACCGTGCCGCCGCCCTAAATGACAGGCCACTTCCCCAAACCGCTCCATCACCCATAATTTCGAATTCCAAGTGGCTCCCGGATTGATGAGGGCAAATCCGCGGTCCAGACCCATTTCTCGCAAGTAGCCGTTGGCCGATTCCATTGCCGCCGCCGCAACAGGCAACTGAAATTCGACTTGCGGCGAGTGAATTCCCAGCGGCGCAAGCAATTCCAACGAGCGATCGGTCAAATGCGGACTGCTGGGCTCGATCAAATGATTATTCAACAGCGGACTGAGCTCGCAGCCATACTTTCCTTTGCAGCCAATCCGCAATTTCGCCCCCGACAACCAAGCCGCCAGCGCCGTTTTGGTGATGCTTTGGCAATCGACGGCGACCTCAATCCGTAGCGGTTTTAATCGCTGCCTTAGCAGCCACCATTGTTTGGGCGAAACAAACCAACCGCGCTTTAGCACGATTACTTCGTCCAGGCAGGCATGCCCCATCACCATCGGCGAGGCCCCCCGTTCCACCGCCCACGCGATGTAGGCGCGGGGGTATTGCCGCCGCAATGCGCAAGCCACGGGCAACGTCAAAATCGTATCGCCGATGGCGCTCATCCGGCAAATCAAAATGCGCGGCGTTTCAACAGAGAGCACAACGCTTTCTCCAGTGTTGGGGGCGGCATTGTAAAGCATGCCAGCAAGCATGGTCCAGTCCAAACAACGCTGCCAGCATGCCGTGGAATCCGTCCCAGATACGCTGCATTACAACAGGAAGATTTCACCCGTGATTAGTGCCTGGTAAAAATGACACGAGCGTTTCAAACTTCGTCGTGGCTACGCATTTCTTTACGCGGCCTTTACCCGCCGTTCCCGTTCTCGCTCCAAAATGGTGTCAATTCCGTCGGGAACCCACGACTGACGAGTAAAAAATAACTTGCGAAACCGTCGCCGATTACGGCGAATCTGCTCGTGGTTGGGATTCCCGCGATGCCCTTGATGCAGTTGGACTAAAGAAAACTTCAACCAGCGAGATTTCACTCCGGCGTTGGACAAACGCATGCCAAACTCACGGTCATCGCTCCCGTAACCAAACGTTTCGTCAAAGCCATTCACCTTGAGAATATCTTCTCGCCACGCGGATGCATTCGAGCCGTTCAGCATCCGGTAACGATACGTCAGCAGGTTGAATAAGCCGTTCCATCGGGAACGCTGCAAACGGTAACGCGATTTCCAAAGTTTAGGATCAAGCGCGGCGAGAAATTCGATATCAAAAACGCGATTGGTGCGAATGTCGTAATCCGTTATCTGGGCATGCACGTGCGGGTCCAGGTTGACCTTCGAACCCGAAATGTAGCAATTCGCTCTGCGATGCGACAAATGGGCTTCCACAAAATCGGCCCGCGGGATGCAATCGCCATCGATGAAAATGCAATAATCGGCCTCGATTTGCGCCAGCGCAAGATTTAACACCCGCGGCCTTCGCCAACCGAGGTCTGGTTGCCAAATATGTTGTATTCCAAGGCCCGCGAATTCTCTTTTCTGGAGCAGCATGGCCGTTTCCGGCCCCGATCCGTCATCGGCCACGACCAATTGAAAATTGCGCACCGTCTGTGCCAAAAAGCCCAACAAGCACTTCCGCAGCGATTGCGGTTGGTTGTAAGTAGAAATGATGACGGTGGTGCTATATATCATGATCGATTGCATGCTAAGCAGCGCGACGTAAGTGCGGAGCTGAATTTGTTTGCATCAGCCGGCCAGCATCGAATCGCGGGCGGATTAAAAACACAGTCGCCACGCCGAACCAAATGGTGGCTCCTACTCCCAACACGCCAAGCCGGCCGGCCCATTCCAGCAGCAAATAGTGAGTCCAGATCACCGCGCAAGCGCTCGCCGATAAAGCCATCGCCGATCGCGCATATCCCATCCGCCAGCAATACAGCGGCAACAGCCAGGCGGCTGGCAACCAAAGCACGTAGTAATGCCCGCGAAACACCGGCGAGATCGTAGACATCAGCAAACAACCCAACGAAAAGACCACTGCCGTCGAAAAACCTCTCCCCTCTCGGGCTGCTTGCCACCCGGCGGCCAAGAGCAGCAGCAGCATACACAACTGGATGAATCGCACCGTCCATTGTGCCCCAGGGCTGTCCATGGGCATGGTCACCTTGCTGCCGGCTAATGCTTCGACCAATTGGTCATCTTGCGTTCCGCCGAACACATGCGCAGCCCAATTTCCCACTCGGTATATCGCATTGCTAAGGCTTTGATTTCGCATCGCATGCATGCCGAAATCATCGTCAAATTTTCCTTCTTGATCGGGCGAGATGTTGGCAATCCAGGTCCTTAATAGCTGCACGTTCTTGGCAGGTCCAACAACTAGGCTTGGAATGATCAAAAAAAACATCAACAGGCCGCCGACCGTTCCCAGCGCAATGCCCAGTGCACGCATCCTCGCAGCGGCCGCTTCATGGTGACGCACAGCCACGGCCAGAAGTTGCAAACAAATAATCCCAACAGGCAACGCAGGGATAACTTTAACGGTCACCGGCAGGGCCAAAATGATGCCCGCAACCATCGCGCCGTGGACAGTTCGGCTAGTCAACACGCAGCGCAGCCCCAGCAGCAGAAAATACGTTACCAGGATGCCCAATTGACCGCGTTGTAAGCAATTCAATACCGGCAATAACACCGTTGCCGCCGCCAGCCAATAAAAATAGTTAGGAAGCGAAGCCAAGCGGTTGGGGCCTGGCGAATCCGTCGTCGCCACTTTACCGATTTGCAAATCCTCGGCGGCGCACAACGATTGCCAAATGCGGCGGCACTCTGTATAACAACCCCACAGCATCACAAGACTCATGGCGTACCAAATGACCCCTTGCCATTGAGTGTCCAGCGCCGAGAGCGGCGCGACTAAAATCGCCAACAGCGGCGGCAGATGGTAATGCCAACCCCGCAAGTTGCTGACTGCGTACGGATCCCGGCCGTCAAACATTGCGGCCCCCGCCACGGTGTTCACGGTTAAGTCGGTCCGATGGGCCAATGGATTGTTCAAATCGGTCCGGGCCCGAGAACGCACATCGGTCAGTCCCCAAACTGTAAGCGCGACGAGCAAAATCGCCATCCAGACCGATCGTCGGTTCAAGCGTGGCACCATAAGCGCGCTGCGCCGCATGGAATAGTGATGATGGAAGAGGGGGCACACTATACGAGTGCCGCGCGTTGGCCGCAATGGCATCACCCCGCAAACAAGTGGCCGCCGCCATGCTAGCACGCCGCCCGATCCTAATGCGCGCGAAATCAGGTTTTCCGCCGCAGTCTAACGGGCTATGTTAGCCAGAACAAAATCAGGTCGAGCGATTGCCGGAAACGGCTGCTTCCTCGTTTGTTCAATTCAAGCATTTGAAAATTACGGAAACAATCAATGCCCATCGCCACCAAAATAGCGTTCGTGGCATGCGTCATGGCGCTGCCTGTGGTCCCAGGCCTGGCGGACGACGTCGCTCCGCGGCAGGGACAAATTCATTTCGAACCAGTCCCCGACGAAGCCCACGCCGTCCCAGAGCCGTTTCGGCTGGCCGCGCAAACGTTTTCCTTCGAACAAACAGCGCTGCCGAAATGGTCCGACGACGTGGCCATTTCCACCGTGACCTTTCCTTCCCCCGTGGTCACTCCGGAGCCCAATAATAACACCGTGCATTGCGAATACTTCCGCCCCGCCAAGGCTGGAAAATATCCAGCCTGCGTCGTGTTGCACATTATGGGAGGCGATTTTCCATTGGCCCGTTTGTTTGCCAACAATCTGGCTCAACACGGTGTGGCGGCTTTGTTTGTACACATGCCTTATTACGGTGAACGTCGGCAGCCGAATTCCAAAGCCCGGATGATCTCTACCGATCCGCAAGAAACCGTGCGCGGCATGATTCAGGCCGTGAAAGATATTCGCTTTGCCGCCGCTTGGTTGGCGGCCCAGGACGAAGTCGATCCGCAGCAGTTGGGCATCTTCGGAATCAGTCTGGGAGGCATTACGGCCTCGTTGGCCGCGGCGGCCGAACCCCGGTTCGTGAAAGTTTGTCCGGTGCTTGCCGGCGGCGATTTAAGCCTTGTGCTGCGCGATTCGCAGGAAAAACATTTGGCAGCCGCCAAACAACACTGGCTTGCACACGGGCATTCGCTCGACGAGTTGACCGAACTGATGAAGACGGTCGATCCCTGCTCGTATGCAGCGTACCTCAGCGGTCGAAAAGTGCTGATGTTCAACGCCTTGCACGACGAAGTCATTCCTCGTCCCTGCACCGACAGCCTCTGGGAAGCGTTCGGCCGGCCGAACATCGAGTGGTACGATTGCGGGCATTACACGGCGATATTGCACGTGCTCGATGCACTTGACAAAACCGCGACGTTTTTCAGCCAGGGCGAAAAGAGCGCGGCCGAAAACCATAGTTCGGCCGGAAAACACGCCCAAAGTCCCGTGCGGAACAAAACCTTTCTCATGCAAGGCAGCCAAAAACTTAGCGATTGCCCCCGGCGTTCGGCAATGGAGTTTGCACATTCCGCGGTCTAGAGTTGCCGTGAAAGATGACCGGCAAATCCGATTGCCATTGTCCCAGTCTCACCTTTTTAGTCAGTACTTCGTTATCACGACGGACCTGCAAATCGATTTGGTCGCCCCCTTTTTTGTTCGAAACCAGCGAGGTGAATTCTTCAAAGTTATGCACGGGCTGGCCGTCGAAAGTGGTGATTTCATCTCCCACTTGAATGCCGGCCGCCGCCGCCGCCGAGTCCTCTCGAACTTCGCTGATTAGGCAGCTTGTCATTCCTGGCAAGCCCCCCACTCCCAAAAATGCTCCATTGCGCCGATCAACCACCGCATCGGGCAGGGCGGTCGCCAATTTCTGCGCCGCGTCGGCTGAAATGCCCGTGCCGAACAAATCGATTTCTGTCGCCTGAGATAATCCGGCAATGGTCGACAATTCGTCGTCGTCCAGCGAACGATTGATCACGCGCAGCCACGCCAAATTGGGAACATCTTTCAGCAGACGAAGATCGCTCTTTTTTCCCTTCCAATGATCGTCCAGGGTCACCTGCAAGTCGCCCGGCTCAAGATTGAGTTGATCGCTCGTCACAGTTGCCCCCAAGTTTCGCAAAGTCGCCAAGGCCTTGTCTTGCAGTGTCAGGTGATAAACTGTCAAGGCGTCCGTTGCCAAATCGGCGGCCGGCTTGGACGGGTCGGAGGCCAATTTCTGCAGTGCGTCGGCCGCTTCGTCCTCGGTGGCTTGATCGTCCTGCTGCAACAAGGTTTGCAAAACCCGCACCGCCCGATAGGAAATTTCTAAATCGTCCCCTCGCGCGGCCTTGGTTAGTGGCTCGATTGCGGGCCGCCCGGCCGCGACCAATTGCCTAACGGCTTCCTCGCGGGTACGGAAATCGGACGAGCCCAGGCGAACAATCGATTGGTCGATATCGACGCCGCCTGGCTGCTTACCGCTGTCCGCTTTTTGCAAGACTGCACTGGCCGCTTGCGCATTTGCCGCAGAGGCCGAAACGGGCGTGGCCGAAGTCTTGTCGGCTTCTTCCGCCTGCACCGATTGGACCATTGCAAGCACGATCAGCGCGGCCACACCGGCACAGTTGGGAACCATGCGCTTGCTAAAATATCGAGTTGCCAACTGGAAGATTAACATCTCGGCTATTATAGCACATTGAGCCCAAGTCAAGGCAGCCGTTTCTTAAGCCGCTTGATGCACGTTAAAATCATCCACCATCTATTCTTGGGTGTTTACTGCGGCAGATTTTGCCGGCGCGACGAATGTTTTTGGCGTCAGTTCGCGAATCCAGATATTGCGAAAACGGACCGGGTTGCCGTGGTTCTGCAGCGCGACCGGCGCTTTGGTGGGATGAGCTTCGTAAGTGGGCGGATGATCCCACGACGTGGAGCCCTGAATTTCAGTATGATTTTGCACCAGGACGCCATTTTGCAAAACCGTAATGTATGCCGGCTTGGCGACCTTTCCTTTTTCATCGAACCACGGCGCTTCGAATATGATGTCGTAGGTTTGCCACTCGCCCGGCTTGCGGCAAGCATTCACCAGAGGAGGAGATTGTTTATAAATTGCGGCGCACTGACCGTCGTAATAGGTTTTGTTGTCGTACGAATCGAGTACTTGCACTTCGTACCGGCTCATCAAAAACACGCCGCTATTGCCGCGCCCTTGGCCTGAGCCTTTGACCACGTCGGGCTCGGCCCATTCCACGTGCAGTTGACAATCGCCGAACGATTGCTTGGTCGTAGCATCGGCTTGTTTTTCCGGCGACTTGGGATTCACCGTCACCACGCCGTCTTTAACTTCCCAATCGTCCGCGCCATTCCAGGCTGACATATCTTTACCGTCGAAAAGCACAATGGCGTCCGATGGCGGTCCGCCGGGTGGCCCGGGATCGACCAGCAACGGCTCGGGATAAATTTTTCCCGATTTCCATTCCGCCGCCAGTACGGCCAAGCTTCCCAGGCCCAAGGCGAACAACAGTAGCATCAAGCAACGGAAGGTGCGAGTAAATAAAAAACAGTGTCTCATCGGATGGTCCAAAGTGTGGCTGGAAACATGACCAGGACGCTCAAACTCCCTATCTTTCTTAATTCGCGGAGCACCCCCGTGCAACTATGCGATGCAAGAAATCTGGGGAACAGTGCGAATAAACCGCCGTCACCTCCGCGCCGGGACGGCAAAATCCTAGAATGCGCTCTGAATTTACCTGAATCAGGCCGATTTGCAGCAGATTGCCTTTCACGCTGCGGCCGCCAGCCGCTTCCTTATTGAGGAGATTTGCCATGTCTTCTATGTTGCCTCCCTCGCATTCTGATGGCTCATCCAATGGCGATAAACCACTGCGCGTCGTTTTGCAGGAACAGGGAGGGTGGGGGCGCTGGGGACGACGGCTGCCCTGGATCGTGGCCATTTTGGCCTTCGGCTTTGCCCTCAGTTATCGCGCCGCCTACGACCAATACCTCCAGAAAAACCCGCGCCTGGAAGAACGTTATGTCTCTCACTCGGAAACCGCGCAACAAAAAGTGGCCATCATCACCATCGAAGGCGCCATCATGCACACCGATGGTTTCGCCAAATGGCAAATTGACCAGGTTGCCAAAGACCCGGACGTCAAAGCCGTGGTCGTGCGTGTCGATTCTCCCGGCGGCACCGTCACCGGCAGCGATTATTTATTTCACCATCTGAAAATGCTGCGCGAGGGCGACAGCACCGGGGGTCGCAAAATTCCCCTCGTCGTCAGCATGGGAGGCATCGCGGCCAGCGGCGGATATTATTTGTCCATGGCCGCCGGCGATGTGCCCGACACCATTTTTGCCGAGCGCACTACCTGGACCGGATCGATCGGCGTTATCATTCCGCACTTCACCATCGCCGATTTGCTGGAAAGCTGGAAAATCCAGGACGATTCGGTCGTCAGCGGGCCGTACAAAGAGTTGGGCAGCCCTACGCAAAAATTATCGCCGGAAATGGCCAAAAAGGAACGCGCCATTTTGCAGGGCCTCGTTGATCAGACTTTTGATCAATTCAAAGAGGTCGTCGCTGAAGCCCGCCCGCAATTGGCCAACAATAAACAGAACTTCGCCACGGCTACCACCGGGCAAGTTTTCACCGCCAAGCAGGCGCTTGATTTGGGCTTGGTCGACAAGCTTGGTTTCATCGAAGAGGCCGTGGACCGCGCCATTGAACTGGCAAACCTCGATCCGCGACGAGTGCGGGTCGTCAAATACGAGCGGCCTACAGGCTTTCTGAACTCCGTGTTGCTCGGCTCCGATGCCGCTGCGGGCACTGCGCCTGCGGCCCAACTCGATTTATCGACCCTGGCCGACTTAGCCACGCCGCGTGCCTACATGCTGTTCACCTGGCTGCCCGCGCTGGTAGTGAATCAATCGAACTGAAACTGGCGTAAACGCTCCCCCATTGACTTGCCACTCAAGCTGCCGCTTCGCCCGATTTTTCGGGCAGCTTGTCCAGAATTTCCGATAGCACGTGATCTGTGTCGATCCCCTCGGCTTGGGCTTCAAAATTCGCAATCACCCGGTGCCGCAGCGCCGGCAAATACACGCGCCGCACGTCTTCAAAGCTCACGTTGTAGCGCCCTTCCAAAAGCGCCCGCACTTTCGCCGCCAAAGCCAATGCTTGCGCGGCACGAGGGCTAGCGCCCCAGCGCAAATACTGGTTCGTGATGGGCAAAGCAAATGCCCCTTCCGGATGCGTGGCCAACGTCAGCCGCACAATATAATCCTGCACGTGCTTGGCCAAAATCACTTCCCGCACCAATTGTTGCCAGTTCAATATCTCCGGCCCGTCCATCACTTTCTGCGGCTCGATATTTTCTCCCCGTGTTGTGCGGTCAATGATGGTTGCCAATTCCTCACGGCTGGAGTAGCCCACCATTAACTTGAAAAAGAACCGGTCCAACTGCGCTTCCGGCAGCGGGTAAGTTCCCTCCTGTTCAATCGGGTTTTGCGTGGCCAGCACGAAAAACGGCCGCTGGAGCGGGTAAACCTTCCCGGCCACGGTGACGGAAAACTCTTGCATCGTTTCCAACATTGCCGATTGCGTTTTCGGCGTGGCCCGGTTGATTTCGTCCGCCAAGCACAACTGCGTGAAAATCGCTCCCCGCTGGAACTCGAAAAACCGTTTCCCATCGGGCGATTCCATCACCATATTCGTGCCGATAATGTCCGCCGGCATTAAATCGGGCGTGAACTGAATTCGCGAAAAATGCAAATCCAACGTCTTGGCCAGCGTCCGCACCAACAGCGTTTTGCCCAATCCCGGCACTCCCTCCAACAAACAATGCCCGCCCACCAACAGGCACGTCAGCACGCCGTGGACAATCTCGTCGTGACCGACGATCACCCGGCCAATCTGCTCTCGCACCGCTTGATAACGGGTCCGAAATTCTTCGGCCCGCTGCTGCATTGGTTCGGCGATGGACATAGAACCGTGGGGGGTTAGAACCGAAAAGTCCAGTGCCATTTTGTCTGCCCGCCATAGAGCATGCAACTACCCACCGTCTCTGTACGCGCCCCAATTTCCCAAGTACGCTAAGTAGTTTGGGAAACTGCCGAAATTTTCTTCCAGGGCAATCAGGGCGTATGGAGCCTTCCAGATCCAATTCCGTCGCGGCCAACGGCGAATTCATCCGTATCCGCGGCGCACGGGTCCACAATCTGCAAAATATCGATGTCGATCTTCCCCGCGACCGTCTCGTCGTCGTTACCGGGGTCAGCGGTTCCGGCAAAAGTTCCCTGGCGCTGGATACCATCTTCGCCGAAGGCCAGCGGCAATACATCGAAAGCCTGTCAACCTATGCGCGGCAATTTTTGCATCAAATGGAGCGCCCCGACGTCGATCTGATCGAAGGCTTGCAACCCACCATTTCCATCGACCAGCGCGCGGGCAGTGCCAACCCGCGCAGCACGGTCGCCACAGTCACAGAAATTTACGATCATCTCCGCCTGCTGCTGGCCCGCCTCGGCACGGCTTACTGTTACCAATGCGGCGCCCCCATCTGCCAGCAATCGCCCGAGGAAATTCAAGCGGAGTTGATGCACCTGCCCGCCGGCACCAAGCTGATGATTTTAGCCCCCATGGTCCGCGGCCGGCGGGGGCAGCACAAAGAAGTATTCGAGGCAATCCGCAAGGCCGGCTTCCAGCGGGCCCGCGTCGATGGCGAAGTGCTTGATGTCGGCGGCGAACCCCCCGAGCTGGAACCTCGAAAAAACCACACGATCGAAGCCGTTGTCGATCGCATTGTCATCCGCGAAGGCATCGACGACCGCCTGGCCGAATCGCTCAACCTGGCCGTCACGCACGGCGAAGGCGCCGTGCTCGTGGCCTGCCAGGTGCGCGATCCCGACCATCCCAATGCCGGCCATTGGCAGGACCGCCTGTTCAGCACGCTTTACGCCTGTCCCAACTGCAAAATCAATTACGAGGAGCTCGAACCCCGCACGTTCAGCTTCAACAGCCCCTACGGCGCCTGCCCTGTCTGCGAAGGATTGGGTTCGCGCGAAGAATTCGACCCTGAATTGATCTTCGGCGACGAGCAACTCTCGCTGGCCGACGGTTTGATACTCCCCTGGAAAAACGATACTCCCACCCAAGCCAAGCGGCATCAACAAGCGTTGGCCGAATTCTTGCAGGCCAACAATTTGAAAGGGGATACGCCATACGAAATGTGGAAACCTGCGGTGCGCGAAAAGTTTTTGCGCGGACAATCAAATAATGGTCACTCGTTCGATGGTCTACTGATTCTCCTGGAAAAGCAATTCGCCACGGCCACAAAAACCGCCGATCGGGAACGCCTCGCCACCTTTCGCGGGCAAGTCGTTTGCCAGGCCTGCGGCGGTGCGCGCCTGCGACCCGAAGCCCGCGCCGTCCACTTCGCCGGCCGCGCCATTCACGAAATCACGGCGCTCACCGTGCAACAGGCGCGTGACTTTTTCGAACCACTCAAATCAGAAATCGCTGCGGACGATCTTGCCATCTTCGAGCCGCTGGCTGCCGAAATCCAATCGCGCTTGGCGTTTCTCGATCAGGTTGGCCTCAATTACCTCACGCTTGATCGAGCTGCCGATACGCTCAGCGGCGGCGAATTACAGCGCGTTCGCCTGGCGACCGGCATTGGTTCCGGCTTGGTCGGAGTTTGTTATGTGCTCGATGAACCCTCCATCGGCCTGCACCCGCGCGATAACCAGCGGCTGATCGATGCGCTGCGCGATCTGCAATCGCAGGGCAACACCGTGCTGGTCGTCGAACACGATGCCGACATGATGCGTCAGGCCGACGATCTTCTCGATCTCGGCCCCGGCGCCGGCGCACACGGCGGCCGCATTGTGGCGCATGGCACACCTGCTGCCGTAGCCGACGACCCCAATTCACTCACGGGCCGTTACCTGTCCAGCGCGGTTTCCATTCCCGTGCCGCCTCAGCGCCGGCGCGCCGCCAAAACGCGCTCCATCACGCTTGAAGGCGTCACCACCAACAATCTGAAACAGGTCACCGCTCGTTTTCCGCTGGGCGTATTCGTATGCGTCACCGGCGTCAGCGGCTCCGGCAAAAGCTCCCTGGTGAACGAAACGCTGGCCCGCGCGCTGGTCCGCCGCCTAACAGGCGAGGGTCCCAAGCCCGGCCCGCACACCAGTCTGCGCGGCGTGAACCAAATCGACAAAATCATCGTGATCGATCAAGCCCCCATCGGCCGTTCGCCGCGCAGTAACCCCGCTACGTACTCCGGCATTTTCGACGAAGTGCGCAAAGTGTTCGCTTCCACGCCCCAATCCAAATCTCGCGGCTACACTGCCGGCCGTTTCAGCTTCAACATTCCTTCCGTTGGCAAATCGGGCGCGCCCGCCAAAGGTGGCCGCTGCGAGGAATGCCAAGGCTACGGCGTCAAAAAAATCGAAATGCAATTTCTGCCCGATCTGTTCGTCACCTGCCCGGTCTGCCAGGGCCAGCGCTTTAACCGCCAAACGCTGGAAGTGAAATTCAAGGGCCTGTCGATTGCCGACATGCTGGCGCTGCGCATCGACGAAGCTGCCGACGTTTTCGAAAACTTTCCGCTCATCGCCCGTCCGCTGCACAGCCTGCAAGAAGTCGGCCTGGGCTATCTCACGCTCGGCCAATCGGCCACCACGCTTTCTGGCGGCGAAGCCCAGCGCGTCAAACTTGCCGCCGAGCTGGCCCGCCAGCAAACCGGCAGCACGTTGTATTTGCTCGACGAACCGACCACCGGCCTCCACTTCGACGATGTCCGCAAACTGCTCGATGTGCTCCAGCGCCTGGTCGATTTGGGCAACACGGTCCTTGTGATCGAGCACAATTTAGACGTGATGAAATCCGCCGATTGGATCATCGATCTCGGCCCTGAAGGGGGCGCTGCCGGCGGGCAGATTATCGCCGAAGGCACGCCCGAAGAAATCGCCGCCGTGCCCGACAATGCCACCGGCTGCTTGCTCAAGCCGTTGCTTCATACATAAAGCCGGCGATGAAATCGCCGGGCCACCGTCGCTCGCGCTGCCAAACCTCAATCTTTACCCGCATTCTTAACGCTTAACTTCCGAACTCTTCGGCTGCAAAAACTTGGGCCGCGGAATGGTGCTCGTGGGCGTGGTTGAAGCCGCGCCATTCGATGCGGCGCTGTTGCTGGCCCCAAAAAATCCACCAATCGTCGCCACCACCGTTCGCTGCTCGTCCGCCGTCAGTTCCGGGAATATCGGCAGCGCCAAAGTTTCGCGCGCCGCTAGTTCCGTTTCCGGCAGGCTGCCCAACGGATAGCCCAGCGAGGCGAAGCATTTCTGCTCGTGCAGCGGCACCGGGTAGTAAATTTCCGTGCCGATTTTCGCCGCCGTCAGGTGCTTGCGCAAATCGTTTCGCCGCCCGTCGGGCACGCGGATGGTGTATTGGTTCCACACGTGCGTTGCGGCCCGGGCCGTAATCGGCAGTGTCAAAATTTTATCCAGCCCGTACTCGGAAAATAGCGCGTGATAGCGCTCCGCATTGCTTTGCCGTTGCCGGGCCCATTCGTCGAGGTGCGGCAGCTTCACGCCCAGCACCGCCGCCTGCAAGGTATCGAGGCGGCTGTTGATGCCCACGAGTTGATGATAATACCGTGGCTCCATACCGTGGCCGCGGAGCAATTTCAATTTAGCGGCCAGATCGTCACGATCGGTCGTCAGCAGGCCGCCGTCTCCCATGCCACCCAAATTTTTCGTCGGATAAAAACTGAAGCAGCCCATGTCGCCCAGCGTTCCGGCGCTGCGGCCGGCGTATTCGGCCCCGATCGCCTGGCAGGCGTCCTCGATAATCGGCACGCTGTGTTTCGCGGCCACGCGGCCAATTTCATCCATCGCGGCGCACTGCCCAAACAAATGCACTGGAATGATGGCCTTCGTCTGCGGCGAAATCAGCCGCTCAATTTTGGCCGGATCGATATTGAACGTTCCCGGCTCGATGTCGCAAAACACCGGCTCCGCTCCCAGCCGCCACACGGCGCTGGCCGTGGCGAAAAATGTGTAACTGGGGCAGATCACTTCGTCTCCTTCGCCAATGTGCAGGGCTATCAGCGCCAATAGCAACGCATCGCTCCCCGAGGCACACGTAATCGCATGCCGAGCGCCGGTGTAAGCCGCCACCGCTCGTTCCAACTCTTCGCATTCTGGGCCCAAAATATACCGGCCGCTATCGCAAACATGCGTTACCGCGGCCAACAGTTTTTCCCGCAGCGGTGCGTATTGCCGTTTGACATCGAGCAGCGGCACGGGCGTCGCAGTGGTCGAAGAAGCAGGCGAAGTGGAACCATTGGTAGAGCGATCCATGGACGAATCCTTTCATCCAAAAAAGCGATTAGCGATTAGCAACTAGCGGCAGCAAATAGCTCAAGACAAAATGAACTTACTCAGTTCTTGCCAGGATAATGCTAGTCGCTAGCCGCTGATCGCTTCATGCTAGCATCGGTCGACAAAAATGCGCGGGAAGGATAGAAAGCGTCCCCGCTGCGGTCAAGAGTGGCTTTTCGGGAAAGACGGGGCTTCTTCCAGGCTGGCCGACAGCAATTCCAGACGTTGAATTTCGCGAGTCATCACTTCCAGCGGTTCAACGTCGTCAATGGTGTCGCCCGACGGGGCTGCGCCGAGTTCATGAAACTTGCGGGCACTGGTCAGCACGCGCGATTCCAGCGTGCCGACGGTTTCGTTGTAGGTGTTGACGGAGGTTTGCAAACTTTTGCCTAGCCGACGCATGTGGTCGGCCACCTTGGCTAGTCGTTCGTACAGTTGCTTGCCCAAATCGCTGATTTCCTGCGCGTTTTGCGCGAGCTTTTCCTGTCGCCAACCCAGCGCAACCATCCGCAGCAGCGTAATCAACGTGACTGGCGTGGCAATCACGACATGTTGCTCCCAGCCGAGTTCGATTAGTTGCGGCGCATACTGTTGGGCCGCGCTGAAAAATGTTTCACCCGGCAGGAACAGCACCACAAAATCGGGCGAGTGCTCGAACTGATTCCAATATTCTTTCTTTTTTAGTTTGGAAACGTGATCGAGCACCAGCCGGGCATGGTCTTTCATCCGCGCTTGCCGGACATCTTCCTCCTGCGTGTCGAGGGCTTCCAGAAAGGCCGACAGCGGCGCTTTGGCATCGACAACGATTTTTCGATTGCCCGGCAGGCAGACAACCAAATCGGGCTGCAGGCGGCCGTCTTCGCTTTGCGTGCTGACTTGCTCGAAAAAGTCGCAATGATCGAGCATGCCGGCCAGTTCCACCACTCGCCGAAGTTGCATTTCGCCCCAGCGTCCACGAACCGTGGGCGAGCGCAAAGCGCTGACTAAATTGGCCGCTTCGGTCCGCAGCAACCGTTCCGATTCCTGTAGCGATTGCACCTGCGTCAGTAAGCCCGAGTAGGCTCCCTGGCGAGCAACTTCCAGGTCTTGCAGTTTTTTTTCGACGTTGGTGAGCGCGGTTTTGACAGGATTAACCAGTTCGCCAAGATTTCCTTTGGCGGCTTCCTGTTGCGTATTAAGTGCCGATGTAGCTAATGTGATGAATTGCTGATTATTGGCTTGCAGCGCTTCGGCTGCCAGCGATTGGAAAGCGTGCTTGAGTTTTTGCTCTTGTTCGCGTTCCTGTTGCAGCGTGGCTGCCAGCGCCGCCTTATCGCGCTCCAGCAGGGTGTTGGCGGTGCGGAGAGTGGTTAATTCGGTTTGCAGCTGCGTTTCGCGCTGTTGCAACGATTGTGCAATGCTTTGCTGGGCCGACAACCGTTCGGCAATGGCCGCGCCTTTGGCCCGCATTAGCGCCCACACCACGGCGGCGCCTACGGCGATTCCTACACCCAGCGCTGCGACCGTTACGAATCCGTTCATATCTGTCCACCATGACCGCTCAATAAAAATTACAATCTGCCGTCTAGTCTTTAGTCTTCAGCATGTACACCAGTTCATGCTCTGGCAATATCGCACAGAGTTTACAGTGATGCAAGCGGTTGCTTTCTAAGAGCCACCGGACAAAACTAGCTTTCATTAAGCCAAGTACGATAACAGATGATCGCTGCGGCAAGGGTGAGGAAGGCCTGATGGACGAGTGGGTTTCGGTCCCAGCGGATGCGGAGCCGTCGGAACTGATGCAACCAA
>DATJYL010000191.1 GCA_035499655.1 Pirellulales bacterium | reverse complement strand
GAGTTGGTTGCATCAGTTCCGACGGCTCCGCATCCGCTGGGACCGAAACCCACTCGTCCATCAGGCCTTCCTCACCCTTGCCGCAGCGATCATCTGTTATCGTACTTGGCTTAATGAAAGCTAGTTTTGTCCGGTGGCTCTAAATAAGAACCCCCTATAATGAGGAGATTGTCGTGCAAACACAATAAGAACGGCCTGTGGCAAGGAATATGCACTCTGAGATTTCAATCCGTTTTAGAGATGACGTCGACCCATCGCGGATGCTTGTTGGCATGGCAGATTCAAGCGATCCTGAAGAAGTGCTTAAGCAGTCATATCTGAAGTCAGATACAGATCTCTTATCAAATGTGGCCTATTCTCACATTGAGTCATCTTGCTTGTATCTCGCATTCGTTGACGACGATCGTTCATTTCGGGTTCATCTAGAATCTCGACGGGATAGGGGCAATTTAAAGAAACTTGTCCTGAAGTCAGAGGAAGTCGCTGAGCGTTTTTTAGATCAGGCAAAAAGGGCCGGCTATCGCCATAAATCCGTAAGAATCAGTCTCTTTTCCGATGAATATTCTGATGAATATCTCATCACGACAGGACTCCGATTGAGTTTTTTTCTGATTCTATGGAGACGGTTTGCTGATACAATCTATTGGGATGTGGCCATAGCACTTTCTACGACAGTTTTAAGTGTGCTGTTTACGAAACAATGGACAGAAGCTGGCATAGCAGGAATGGCGGCATTTTTATCGATTCTGCTATGGTTGGTAATTGAATTAAAAGTCGAGGGCGAAATATATGATTACGAACGATTCTGAAAACCAATTCATTTCGCTCCTTGGAGCACGTCTCCAAGAAAAACATCCGGGGTTAACAATAGAAGTGCCGGCCTCCGGGGTAAACGTTCCGACGCCAGACTTGATTGTCATAAATCCCAGTACGGGTACATCGTTAGCATTAGAGGTCAAAAGTGGTTTTCAATCCACTCACTTACCCATATCGGCAATATCACAATTGCGTGCACTCCGCAATTCTTGCCAGCTGCAGGGCAAGACCGACGTAGTATTAGTTACCACAGGTGAAATTCCCACCCTCGTTAAGAATGGTCTGGCCAAATCAGGAATCTCAAGTTTTTCTGTACAAACAGCCTATGATGCGGTTGATACTCTTGAGCCGAAATTACGAGAATTGGAATTGGGCTAGGTGTTCAAGTGCTCGTGCCCTACAGCCTTTCTACCGCGTGGTCACATGCGAAGTAACCCGCCGTTCGGCGCGCGATTGATCGGGATCGCGGTGCAACGGGCCCGTAATCAGCCGTGCTCCACGGTCGTACGATAAATACGACCACATCCATTGAAAAGTCACGATGAATCGATTGCGGAAGCCGATCAAAAACATCACATGAACGAACAGCCAAGATGCCCAAGCCAGCACGCCGCCAAATTTAATTCTGCCAAACTGAGCTACCCCCGCCGATCGGCCAATCGTCGCCAGTTGACCCTTGTTGCGGTACTTAAACGGTTGCGGCGGCTGGCTGTGTAGTGCCCGCATAATATTCTTTGCGGCGTGCCGGCCTTCTTGAATGGCCGCCGGAGCGACGCCCGGAACCTGCGAGCCATCCGGCAGCTTCAGACTGCTTAAATCCCCCACCACAAAGGCCTCAGGGTGGCCCGGAATCGCCAGCGTCGGTTCCACGGCAACGCGCCCACAATGATCGACCCGCACGCCCAACATGCGCCCCAGGCGCGAACCGTGGACGCCCGCCGCCCACAACACGGTGCGGGCGCAAATGCGCTGGCCCCCCACAAACACGCCGTGGTCGTCGATGAATGTGACGATTTTTTTCGTCCGCACTTCGACGCCCAGTTTTTCCAACTGCCGCCGGGCCTTATCCGAGAGCTTAGGCGCAAAGGTCTTCAAGACACGGTCTGAGCTTTCCAGCAAAATCACGCGGGCCTGCTTGGGGTCGATGTGCCGAAAATCGTGAGCCAAGGCGTGTTGAGCAATTTCGCAGATCGCGCCGGAGAGTTCCACACCCGTTGGACCGCCCCCCACGATCACAAACGTCAACCACGAGCGCTGCAGTTCGAGGTCGGTCTCGCGCTCCGCCAGCTCAAACGCCGACAGCACGCGGCGGCGAATTTCCAACGCGTCGCCAATGCTCTTCAAGCCTGGCGCGTAGGGTGTCCACATTTCATGCCCGAAATAGGAATGCCGCGCTCCGGTGGCGACAATTAAATAGTCGTAGGAAATCTCTTCGTCGGCCAGCACGACAATCTTGTCACTCAAGTCGACCGATTTGGCCTCGGCCAGCAGCACTTCCACATTTTTTTGATGGCGCAGAATGCGGCGAATCGGCACCGCAATGTCGCTCGGGTTCAGCGCCGCCGTCGCCACTTGATACAACAGCGGCTGAAATAAATGGTGGTTGCGACGGTCGATCAGCGTGATCTGCACCGGTGCACGGCGCAAAGCTCGTGCCGCATTCAATCCGGCAAAGCCGCCGCCAATAATTACGACCCGCGGCAATCCATCAACCATGGCGAGGGAAAATTAAAGTCCGAGTTGGCGGCAAAATTCCTCCGCAGGAAATTCGCTTCCCTCACTCCCCCCCAAGCCGCCAGATCGTTCTCGACATTGCTGCCGGCCGATCTGCCGCCGCCACGCTTCTTTTTTAATCGAGCGCCGCTGGTTTTTCCAGTATTCCGCTTTGAAATTCTGCGGGGCTTAAACTTCTTGTTACAGGCCACTCGCCGACCGGCGTCGCCGGCCGCTCAGCAAATACAAATTCGCCCGCACTTCCAACAGCGGATCGGCGCTGGCTTCGATGCCGTCGACCTGCGGCCGCGGGTCGAAAATGATTTTCTTCAGCTCTGGCTCTTGGTCGTTTTCGCGCTTGCTCAGCGTGACCGTGCCGAATTCAATTTCCTGCCGATTCGCCGGCCAGCGGACGGTGGCATCGTCGGTTTTGTCGCCCGCTTCGGCCAGTTGTACCATCATGCGATACTTCACTGGCCCTTTGGCAATCCGCTGAGTGAATTCATCAAACAAAAAATTGGGCGATTGCTTCGCCGCTTGCTCGTCCGTTAGATATTCATTCCCCGCCTCGGGAAGAATGCGGTACCGGCCAAACCGGCTGGCGCCTTCCGCATTGGTGAATTTAAACGCCGACACGCCAAAGAACGACTCACGCGCAAAGCTGGTCGGAATGGGCTTGGGCATTTGCACAAATGCCAGCGCAGTGGGGTGCGACATCACGAACGCTTCGACCGGCGTGGGATGCGAGGCCGCTGAGAGGCTGGCCGCAACTGCCCGATTCAATTCTAAAAACTCCTCGCCGGTACGGACCGGAAAGCCATCGGCCGAGTGCGCCACAATATCGGTATGCACGTGTTCGGCCAAATAAAACCGAATCGCCATGCCCCGCGGACTGGCAATGTGGGGATCATTATCGGGAACTTCCGGCACGCCGGCAAAGTCCGAAAACCGCACAATCACATTCGTCGTCGGCCGCGCCACATGCGGAGCCCGCGTCAACTGTTTGGCAGCCGCCGTGGGTGTGAACGTGCCGCTGCACATTACCCCCTTGGCATGCACCGGCCGAAAGCCAGGATGCAGGCCGAAAACGTTGTCGAACGATTGCAGCAAATCCTTGATCAGCGGATCGCTCGGATCAGCTTTTCTGCCTATGGTTTGTTTTTCGACGACAACTGGCATCAATCCCTCCTTCGAAATGATTTCGATCTGGAAGTGCGCCCCATTTTTTCCAAAGTGATGGCCCGAGCGCCGCCTGCCGTCTTGCCTTTCGCCTCATTCTCAAATTCAGCCTTGCGGACTCAGTCGTCGGAAATGATTTCCGATAAGAACCAGGTTCGCCGTTCAGTTTCGTCGATCCAAACTTCGATCAGGCTGGCGGTGGCCACATCTTTGTGCTCGTCGCAAATTTCATGGGCTTCACGCAACGAACGCGTCAGGCGCTGATTGTCGTTGCACAGCTCGGCCAGCATTTCGCGCGGTGCGACAAATTCTTCGTTGTTGTCCTTCAACCGTTGATGCTTGGCGATATCGCTGATCGAATGCAGCGTGGTTCCGCCGATTTTCCGGGCGCGCTCGGCAATGGGGTCGGTCATGGCGAAAATTTGGTCCGAATGCTCGTCCAGCAGCAAGTGATAATCGCGAAAGTGCGGCCCGCTCATGTGCCAATGAAAGTTTTTCGTTTTCACATACAGCGCAAACACATCAGCCAGCACCGAACGCAGTGCTTCGCAAATTTCCGACACGCCGCTACGGTTCAAATCTGTCGGTGTTTCCAACGCATGATTTTTTCGCGATTTGGGTTGGGTCGCTGTCATTGGAGCCATGATTCGGATCTCCTATTTGTGGTTTGGTATTGTGTTCCCAATGGGAAAGTTCGTTGTAACCCGAATGGTCGTCGTCCACAACTGGTGCAAATGGTGTACCGTGAAAGTTTCGTATTCAGGGTGAAGCTTTTTTCTAACTCGCAGTTCACAAGGTGACCACAATTTTCCCAATCTGCTGGTTCGATTCCAAGTAGCGATGCGCCTCAACAATTTGATCGAGCGTGAAAGTTTTGGCAATGACCGGCTTGAGTTTGCCGCTGGCCAAGCCGCCCACCACAAAATCGACGCCTCGTTTCAGCCGCGCCGGATCGCTGGTGATTTCCAGCATGACGTACCCGCGAATGGTGATCCATTTGCCCAGCACTTCGAACAGCGGCAGCGGCGTCGGCTCGGTGCTTAGCGCTCCGTATTCAAACAGAATTCCGCTCTTCGACAGGGCAGAAACTAATTTGGCGACCGTTGGCCCGCCCACGGGATCAAATGCCATTCGCGCACCTTTGCCGCCGGTCAAGCGTTTGACTTCCGCGACCAAATCTTGCTCTTCCGTGGCGATGACCTGCGCGGCGCCCAGCTTTTTCAATTCCTCGCGCTTGTTGCTCTTACGGGTGAGCGCAATCGGCGTTGCGCCGACCATGTTCGCAATCTGAATTGCGGCCAAACCGACGCTGCTGGAAGCCGCCGGGATGAGCAACACATCGCCGCCTGCTAATTTGCCGATGTCGATCAATGCGCCGTAGGCCGTCATGTACTGCATCCAAATCGCCGCGGCCTCGGTCCACGACAAATTGGGCGGATGCTTGGCGACAGCCGACGCCGGCGCATTCGCCAATTCGCCATACAGGCCGTACTGATTCAGCGAAAACGACGGAATCGTGCTCACCGCATCTCCCGGTCTCACCTGCGTCACGCCGGAGCCGACGGCCGTGACGGTGCCCGCCGCTTCGTAACCCAGCCGGGCCGGAAGCTTCGGCTCTTCCAAATACTGGCCCAAGCGAAACATCGACTCGGCCCGGTTCAAGCCCAGCGCTTTCACGGCAATTTGCACCTCGCCGGCGGCCGGCGGCAGCACGTCGACATTTTCAATCTTCAACACTTCCGGACCGCCTGTTTGATGGAATCGCACGACGCGCGCCATGAAATTTCTCCTTTGATTTTGCGGAGACTGATCGCAGTTATTTGGCAACGGCGAAATTTATCGCACGCCGCCGGAAATGTAGAACGATTCGCCGGTGATCCAGCTCGAATCGGCCGAGGCCAGAAACACAGCCGCCCCAGCGATATCGCCCGGTTGACCGATGCGGCCCAGCGGCGCTTGGGCTTCGTACTGCTTGCGGAAATCGCTCTCGGTGATTCCGACGGTATGTGTGCCTTCGGTTTCAACCATGCCAGGGTTGATGCTGTTGATCCGAATTTTCCGCGGACCTAATTCCTTGGCCAAAGCGCGGGTGACGGCGTCGACCGCGCCCTTCGTACCACAGTAAACCGCAAAGCCAGGAAAGCCGGTGGTGCTGGCGACCGAACTAAGATTGATGATGCTACCGCCGGCGCCCATGATTTTGGCCGCTTCCTGCGTGGACAAAATCAGGCCTAGCACGTTCAGATCGAACTGTTTGTGGAAATGCTCGGGCGTAATTTCGGCGAGCGGCGCCGTGTAGTAAATGCCGGCGTTATTCACCAAAATGTCGAGTTTGTCGAACGCTTTCTTTGTTTCCGAAAACAGGCGCTTAATTTCTTCAGGCTTGGTGACATTCGCCTGCACAGCCACGGCTTTGCCCCCTTTGCCGGTGATTTCCTTGACGACTTTATCCGCCGCTTCCTTGCTTGAGCTGTAATTGACAACGACGGCGGCTCCTTCGGCCGCCAGGCTTTTGGCAATGGCCGCGCCAATGCCTTTCGATGCCCCCGTAACCACCGCCACTTTTCCAGCCAGCTTACCAGCCATGACGCGGCTCCTTGTTTGAGTGATAGATTCAGAATCTCAAACTCGCTTGACCGAATTGCCGAACGAAGCCAATAAGCATCGACATCGTTCCGCCAACCAATCAATCCGCCTGGCATTCATCTTTCGCGTTTGGCCACGAAAGGCAACCCCTCACACTTCGTACACCATCCGCCCGTGGTGTTGGCTGCGGGAGATTTGCTCGGTGGCGTACAAACCGGCTAACACAAATTCCACACAGCTTGCGCGGACGGCGGGATCGGCGGCGGCGTTGACTTCGAAGGCTTTGTCCCAGGCCGGCGGCACGCGCTTCAACCGTTCGGCGTAGTGCGACGAGGGGAGCATGTCGCCGACTTCAATCTTCACCCCTTCGGCAAAGATCTTGGACACTTCGTCCAGCCCGTGCTTGTCGACGTATTCTTCAAACACGGTTTTAATCGCTTCGGCGATCACGGCGTCGAGCACTTGCCGCTCGGTCATTTGATGGCTCCCCATCAAATCGAGTTCCAATTTGCCCAGCGACGAGGCGTAAATGTGTCCCAAATCGCTGATGCGCGGCACCGCCGGCTTTTCGCCCAGGCGAATGGCCCGCTGCCGGGCGCTGGCCACCAGGGTGCGATAATTGGCGATGCTGAACCGCGCGCTGACGCCGGAATTGTGGTCGATGTATTTGCTCCGCCGCGCGGCCACCGTAATTTGCTCCACAATTTGCTTCATGAAGTACGGAACCACGACGGGAAAATCGCCGTCCAAATTCAGCGCCGCCTCCTGCTCCATAATCGCAATGCCCAAGTCGCGCTCCTTGGGGTAGTGCGTGTGGATGACCGAGCCAATGCGGTCCTTCAACTGCGGAATGACTTTGCCGCTGCGGTTGTACGTGGCCGGGTTGGCCGAGAATAAAATCAGCACATCAATGTCGAACTTCACCGGGTAGCCGCGAATTTGCACGTCGCGCTCTTCCAGAATGTTGAACAGCCCGACCTGCACCAACTCGTCCAGCTCCGGCAATTCGTTGATGGCGAAAATGCCGCGATGCAGCCGCGGAATCAGCCCGAAGTGCAGCGCTTCTTCCGCGCCCATGCTGGTGCCGCCGGCGAGTTTGGCCGGATCGATTTCCCCAATGATGTCGGCGAATTTCGTTCCCGGGGCCAATCGCTCCGCATAACGATCTTCCCGCCGCCACCAGCCGATGGGAACCATTTCTTCCGAGTGGCTTTCTACAAACCGCCGGCACACCACCGTGATCGGTTTCAGCGGATCATCATGCAGTGGGGCTTCAGGAATATCGATGTACGGAATGGCTTCGTCTAGGAACCGCACCAACAGCCGCATCAATCGGCTTTTGGCCTGTCCCTTCTCGCCCAGAAACAGCATGTCGTGCTTGGCCAATAGGGCGATGTTAATTTCCGGAATCACGGTGCTGTCGTAGCCCAAAATGCCCGGAAACAACTCGTCGCCGCTGGCCAGCATCCGCAAAAAGTTATCGTGAATTTCCTGCTTGACAGTTTTCGATTGCCAGCCGCTGGCGCGAAGTTCTTTCAGCGTGCGGGGCTTGGTCAATAGCGGCGATGACGTAGATACGTGCATGATGGTAGATCGTGGTTGCGATGAAGAGTAGAGAATGAAAACGATGGCGATGTCTCGATTATAGCGCGCGATGCTCCGGAGGGAACGGCGTCAGCGCCCGCAACTCATACCCAAGGAAGACCGCTGGGCGACCTTAACGGCGACGGCCAATTTACTGCCGCCGATTTGCTATCGCTGCTCGCCATGCTCCAATCCGGCGGCGGCTCCGCCAATCCAGTGCCCGAGCCATCGGCAGTCGTGCTACTGCTCCTAATGCTCTGGTCATCGAAGCTCTGGCATCCTCCAAAGTGGTATGACCATTGATCGCGCGGCTGATATTTCTGTCGGTCGACGCTATTTTCTTGAAATCGTTCGATATTCCGGATATTATGGCGACTTAGTTACCAGCGTTTGGGTTGCGCAATGCCGGGGGGATTTACAGGGGGAATAGGCTTCTGTGGGATTCTTCCCATTCTCTATCTGCCTTTGAATCAGCCACCGAGGGGAGAGGGTTGCGCTGAATCAGGCGGCGGTTCCAGGCAATTTTTGGGAGGAGAATAGGCGTGAAAATCGATAGCTGTTTGCGGATTTGTTTTCCTTCCGCGGCAATCGCGGCAATTCTGTTGACAAGCTCTTCGGCTTGGCCGCAAAACTTGCCGTCGTTTAACGGCGCCACGGGATACGGCGGCGTTTTCGCCCCGACCACAGCCGACCCGATGCCCGCTGGCGGCTGGCTATCCAACGCCACCGTGTATCACGTGACCACCACGGCCGATACGCTCGACGCCAGTGGCAAGCCGCTGCAGGGCACTTTGCGCGGCGCGTTTTACGATTACAGCGGTTCGGGTGAGCCGAAAGAGCAAATATCGAACGAAGTCGTGGTGTTCGACGTGGGGGGTGTTTTTAATCTCACCAACGGCGAACTGGCCATCAAACAAGTCAACAATATCTATATTGCCGGACAAACCGCGCCCAGCCCCGTGATTGTGTACGGCGATACTACAGAGATCACGCACAGCACGGGCTCGACCAAACAGAACAACAACGTGATTTTGCGGTACATGACCTTTCGCCGCGGATCGGCCACTATCGGGAACGACGATTCGCTGGATTTTGCCGGCGGTGGCGATTCCGCCCAGACCGACCCCAGCCTGGTGTCGACCAACATGATTGTCGATCACGTATCGACCTCCTGGTCTACCGACGAAGATCTGTCGCTGGACGACGGCAATACCGACGTCACGGTCCAATACTCCATCATGGCCGATTCACTCCGCAGCGACCACGCTTACGGTTCGTTGGTTCGGGCCCGCATCAATTCCAACGTCACCTACTCCAACAATTTGTATGCGAATAATCTAAGCCGCAATCCTCGGCCCGGCAGCTACAACAATCAGACCATGAATTTCGATTTCCGGAACAATGTGATTTATAACTGGGCGAATCGAGCCGGCTACACCGGCGGCGCCAGTGATTCCGGCGACCCCACCGAAAACGTGAACATGAACTATGTAGGCAATTACTTGGTCGCCGGACCTTCCACTCCGACGGGCAGCACATCCAGCACCGCCTTTACGCTCGACACTAGCGGTAACGACCCGGTGAACTTGCACGTGTATCAGAGCAACAATGCCATCGACAGCGACCACGGCACGAATCCCGGCGGTGTGCCCAATGGCAGCGACACCGGCTGGGCTATGTTCGCGCAAACCAACGGCACCACAACGACGGCCTTTCCAGCGGCATCGCAGTGGACCAGTCCGATTGGCACAGGCAGTAATACGGGTGCGCCGGCTAACACCGTTGCTGCCCCAAGCATGGCCACGATGACGGCGGCGAACGCTTACAACCAACTGATCCTGAAAAACGGCACCGGCTATGTCGGAAACTTTTGGTGGTCGCGCGATCCCATCGACAGCCGCATCATTAACAACGTGATTAACGGCACCAATCCACCGCAAGGCGTAGCCGCGGCTGCACCGGACCCCACGGAGTTAAGCAATTTGCTCGCCACCCCGACGACTACCCGGCCCGCTGGCTGGGATACCGACGGCGACGGCATGCCCGACATTTGGGAAAAATCGATGGGGCTGAATCCCAATTCCGCCGCCGACGCCACGCAGGATGTCAACGGTTCAGGCTATGTGAATTTGCAGCAGTATCTCGACGAAATCGGCGCTTTTGCCGCCCCAGGGGTGATTACCTTCACCGGGTCCAGCGGCGGAAACTATGCCAGCATCTTGAATTGGCACGTCGCCAGCACGGATTCGTCGGGTGTCAACTGGCAACCGACGCGGCTCGATGCCGCGCAAATTAACAGCGGAATCGTGGTGTCGAATCAGGTGGGCATGCACGCCGGAGTGCTCACGATTGCTAATGGCGCCAGCGACACCGCCCAATTGAATGTTTCCGGCGGCTGGCTGCAGGTGGACAATCAATTGAATATCGGCGGAACCGACACATCGCACGCCACGCTGAACTTAAGCGCCGGCGATTTGACCGCGCCCATTTTGAGCAAAGGCGCCGCCAGCACGTTCAACTTCACCGGCGGCACGCTGCACGCAGGTATCGTCACGTTCAATTTGTTGAATCAAGGTGGCACGCTGGCGCCGGGTTACCGCACCAACGCCGTGACCATTGTGAACGCCACGCCCGTGGCATTAAGTTCCATCGGCGCGACGCACGTCATGGGCAATCTCACACTGCAAAGCGGATCAGTTCAGATCGAAATGGCTTCCGCCTCCAGCTATGACCAGGTGGCAGTGGACGGCTTATTGAGTTTCGGCGGCGCGTTGCAAGTTTCGTTGCTGGGCGGTTACGTGCCGACGGCAGACACGAAGTTCAACATTTTGGATTGGGGCAGCAGCACCGGAAAATTTGCGTCCCTTTCGCTGCCGGCGCTCGGCGGCTCGCTGGTCTGGAGTACGACGCAGTTATACACGTCCGGCGCGCTGGTCGTGGCCAGCCTGAACGCGCTGCCCGGCGATTTCAGCCGCGATCATCACGTTGACGCCTCCGATGTTCTGGCGATGGAAGCGGCGTTGGCCAATCCCGCTGCGTTCCAAGCGGCCAACAGCAGTCTCTCTCCCGCCGATTTGCTGGCGATCGAAGACGTCAACGGCGACGGCAAATTCACCAATGCCGATTTACAAACCCTGGAGAACGATTTGCACTCTGGCGGCGGTTCCATCGACATCGTGCCCGAGCCAGGCTCGCTCGAGCTGCTCGCACTGGCCGCGGTCACGGTAATGCTGGCGCGATGTCGCCGCTTGGCGCCTGTCGGGGCACTTTGAACCGTTTGGTGCGAGATTTCCTAATCGCTGCGAAAGTACATTACGCGCGAAAATTCAATTGTCCCACCACCAGTTGAGGCAAAAACTTGACATCGACGGCGAGGTTTTTGTAGATTATTCGACAGGGGCGCAATCGCAGAGGAGGGCTCCGATGAACCGCATCTTTTCGCTCTGCTGCGTCACTTCGATCGCTTTGGTTAGTGCGGTTGCTGTTCATCAAGCTGCCGCGCAGGATTCATCCGATCAGTCGGCGGGCGGACAAAGCATTGTCGCGAATCCGCCAATCTTTTTGCGCGATTACCGGTTCATTCCCATCGACACCACCGTTCACGTCACAGGCGGCCCGCAGAATTACAATTTGAACTTGACTATCGTCGGCGGTTTCGGTCTGGAAACCGGATACTTGGCCGAGCCCACGCCGGTGGCTTCCTCGACTAGCTCATCGGGGCTGGAGCCGTTTGCCAAGTTCGTCAATGTGCATGGTATTCTGGTCAACCCCATCAGCGCATCGCCGGTACCGGTCACTACGGTCAGCACCACGCCGCTGCCGACGCCAGGCTGGGATTTGGACAAAACGTTAAACCTAAGCGGCCTCACCGGCACGTTCACCCCCGGCGATCCGAACGATTTGTTTTTCTTGGGCGCCGATGGCCAAGGAGTGGCCGAGCGATATGAAGCCACGCTGAGCGACGGCTGGCTGCACCTGACCGGCGGCACGACCGATCCGCCGTCGACGAACGCCGTTTTATACCAAGTGAACGCTTGGGCCCATCTGCTGCCGTTTCCCGATTTTAACGCAGACGGCGTCATTTCTGCCGCCGACGTTGTTGAAATGGAGCAAGCCTTGGCAAACCCCCAGGCCTTCGAAGCCCAAAACGATTTGACGAGCGACGATTTACTTGCCTTGGGCGATGTCAATGGCGACGGCAAATTCAACGGCGCCGATCTGCAAGCGCTGCTGGCCATACTCAAAACCGGCGGTGGTTCCGCCGCTGCTCCCATCCCCGAGCCGGCCGGTTTCACTCTTTTCGTGCTGGCCGTTTCAGGATGGTGTATAATCCGCAGGCGGGTCTGATTTTGGCAACCCAGACAGTTCGCACATTGCAGCAATAACAGCGCAACCTGATATTAAGTCGTCTACCATGGGCCGGGGGGATGGAAAGTGGCAAATATGCTGCGGCGAATAATTCTGGCCTGCGTGCTCCTCGCCGCTTTAGCCTTCCAGGCTCGTGCTGCCTTAGTCGACAGTTATACGTTCGACGATCCCGCGCCGGGCGATCCTTTTACCGAAACCGATCAGGGTTCCAACGCGGTCAACATTTGGATGTTCTATGGTGGTCTGCAACGAGTTAGCCAAGATGCCTTTCCCGGCGGCGGCAATGCCCTGCAAGCCGGCGCCGTTTCGACTCCTCCCGGTCCGCTGAGTCCCCACGCAACATCCCCCGGCAACGACGACATGAAGGCTGGCGTTTCGTTCGCCAGTTCCAGTGTTTCTCCACTCATCGGTACCAAGCAAGTAACAGGCATTACCATCATGGGTTGGTTCAAGCCCACGCAGCCCATCACCGGAACCACTTCGCTCATGGCTTTGCTCCGCGGAGATTCCGGCGCGGACGATACGCCTCACGATGGCCGGGCACTCATGGAAATTGAAAACGTCAGCGGCACCTACCGCATCACAGGCATCGGGCGGCGGCTCGACAGCGACGGCCAGCGACTGACTTACTCCAACCTCGGCATCGATAACACTTCCAATAGCCAAACCAGCGCGCTGCCGTTGAATACGTGGACCTATTTGGCGGCCGTGTTCAACTACGATACCGGCTCCATCACCCTGTATCGCAACGGCGCCGTGCTCAGTTCCACCGCGCCCACCGGCGATTCCTGGCAGCTAACCTCGGGAACCGATCGGACGTCCAACACCGCCTCGTTGGGCATCAAAATTGGCGGACAAATTAACGACGACACCACGCCTTTTACCGGCTTCATTGACGAAGTCCAAATTTACAACGAAGCCTTGTCCGCCACGGGGTCAAACAGCATTCAAAGCATTTATCTGTCCCAAGTGCCGGAACCCAGTACCCTGGTGCTGGCCGCGTGGGGAGGCGCTATTTGCTTGCTGAAAGCCAGGAGATTGTTTTCGTCCCGGTTAAGGACTCCGTTTTCTGTTGCGGCCGAAAGAGTGCGACCATCCCACGCCGAGCATTCCTAGTCCTAGCAGTGCCCATGTTGCCGGCTCCGGCACGGCCACCAATTCGCGAATCATGCCGTCGCTTTTGCTGATGATATAGATTTCGCCATCGTCCCCTTCGATCAAGCGAATATCGGCCCGGCCGCCGCCGTATGCAACGCCGTAAGGATCGTTGCCGGCCGTGACTAAGCTGCTGTCGGCCCCCGGCAACACATCTCCGTCCAGCACACCGTCATTTCGCAAATCGAACGTGGTGTGTACCAAATCGAACAGGCGAATCGGCGCGCCGTTTTGCACGATGTTCAATTCGTGAATGTCCGACATCGGTACCGGCGTATTGGTGCTTTCGTACGCCAACATCGTGGCGTAATCGACGTAAAACAGCCGGGCCGAAGTAATGTCGCCAAATACATATTTTCCGTCGAGCTGCGGAATGCCCGTCCCGCGATACACAAATCCGCTGGAAATTGCGTCGCCATCTTCGTGGCTGTATTGCACGACCGGATACGTGGGAACAATGCTGCCCACGACATTGCCGGGACTAATAGTAATCGGCAGCGTGGCCGGCAACGGTGCGTTGGTGACTTGATTGGTTGTGCTGCTGAGTACCTGATTGCCTTCGATGGTCGAGTAGCCGTAATTTTGCCCCTTGGTGACAAAATTCACTTCTTCGTACGAATTCAAGCCAATGTTGTCGACAATCAATTGGTTGCTTTGTGGGTCCCAACTCAGCCGATGCGGGTTGCGGAATCCGTAGGCCCAAATCTCGCCCTTAGCTCCCGCGGCAATGTCTGCCGGCGTATTAAACGGATTGTCGCTGGGAATGCTGTATGGCCCGCTGGGGTCCGATACCGCATTCGGTTGAATCCGCAACACCTTGCCCAAATAGTTGTTCAACATCTGATCCTGGGCGCGTGTCGTTGTGTTCAGGCTTTCCCCCGCCGCCCCGTCGCCGCTGGCGATGTACATCATCCGATAATCCGCGTCGCCGGGCTTGGCATTCGGATCGAAAATAATGTCGCCCAGCGGATGAATGTTGGAACTGTAAGTTACCCGCAGCATTTCGCGATGGGTCAGTTCAGAAACATCCGCCGGGTTGCCAAAGTCCGCCGGGTTGGTAATCTGCCATTCGTCTAGCACGCCCTGCGAAAAACTGGTTTGGCCCCCCTGTGTTTCCGTGTGCGTGGTGTAAAACTCGCCGTAGCCCGGCTGCGATGGATCGCCGTCGAAATTCGGATCGAATTGAATTGTCACCAATCCGGCGGCCAGGCCCGGATTATTATCGAAATGTGGAAAAATGCTGGCGAAGTTAAAAAACGTCGTGAATTGCCGCGTGGTCTTGTTGAGCGTGTACAAATTCCCGTTCAAATCGTTCACGACATATTCATTGGGATCGGCCGGATCCGATCGCATAAAATTGATCCGTGCCACTTGGGCAGCGGTCCGATCAGTCAGCGATGTGGCCGTGTCCGGAGCCGTGGCGTAATCTTCTATGCCCACGGTAATTTGACCGGGCGCATACCGATCGGTAATTTGCGGCGCGGTGGGATACTGGGCCCAAAGAGAATTGCAACACACACCGGCGTATGTCCAAATAGCGCCCATCATTAATGGGATCACTCGCTGACGCCGACACACCGGCCGCCAGTTCCACTCCATCCGCGCCTCCTTGAAATTGGAAAGAGTCCAATTTCAGCCTGTTCCGAATGTTTCCGTAAACATGCGCCGCCGCATGTTGCCTATGCCGCTCCATGATAGGCGAAACCCCGGCAAACGCAAGAAGAAATTGGCGTGCGCCGGGCGAAAGGCATTGGCCGGGCGACTATTCATACATAGCCCGACTGTGTCAGTCGGGCATTGCCGGCCGTTACCGCTTAATGTCCGGCTCGGCTTGGCGAAATACCTGCCGCACTTGGGGTGGTCAGCGCAGCAACGGGCGCTGCCGCGGCAGTGCCATTTGCAACTGCAGCTCCGGGCACGGGAATCGCTGTCGTCACCGCCGCCGGCAGTTTGATGGTGAAGGCCGTTCCTTTGCCCACGCTGCTATCCACCCGAATCCGCCCGTGATGCGCTTCAATAATGTCCCGGCACATCGAAAGCCCCAACCCGGTGCCACCTTTGCCGCTGGCATCCGGACCGGCTTTGGTCGAAAAAAACGGATCGAAAATCCGCCGCAACACTTCCGGCGTCATGCCGCAACCACTATCGCGGACTGCCAGTTCCACCATGTTTGCCGCCGCGTCGTAACTCAAGCGGATCACAATCCCGCCCCCGTTAGGCATCGCCTGCCGCGCGTTGATCAGCAAATTCAACAGCACTTGCTGAATTTGGTTGCCGTTGGCCATGGCCGCGGGAGCCTGCTCAATTTGCGTCTCCACGCGAATGCGGTATTTGTTCATCTCTCGCTCCAGCAGCAGGAGCGAATCCGCAATCACCCGGGTTAAATCGGTCGGTTCTAATCCGCTCGCGCGATTGCGGGCAAAGCTCAATATGCCGTTTGTAATTTTGGCCGCCCGGTTGGCGGCGGCGAGAATTTTGTCCAGCGCCTTGTCGCGCGTGGCCGTATCTTTGTGCCGCAGCCCCATTTTGGCGTAATTCAAAATCGTCATCAGCACGTTGTTGAATTCGTGCGTGGTGGTGCCGACCAACTCGCCCAGCGCCGTCAGCTTTTGCGCTTGCGCTAACTGCTGCTTCAATAGCGCAATGTGTTGCTCCGGGGTCGGCTGATTGTCCTGAGGTGATAGCGTCATCACGTTCTCCGCCAAGGTACATTTTTCGCGACCGGCAAGGTCGTATCGGGATGCCCGCCCCGCCTGAATTACGCCCTCTGGCTGGCCGGCGCATTTTCGACGCAACTTCCTGCCTTAGATTGAGTTGCGACGTGACCGGCATACACATTCAATGGTATCGTCGGACTCGCCTGGGCAACTGTAATGCAAGCCGCTACAATCCGCGGCCCGCTGCAAGGGAATAACCACGCGCGGCCGTCGATTTTTCTATCCGCTTGCGGTTTAGCATAAAACACGGAGACCCCCATGCTCACCGTCGAACTGCTGGAAGAAGCGCTGGAACTCGCCCGTCGGGCAGGCTACAAGGTGCGGCAAGAATGGCTTGAGGGCTGCGCCGGCGGCGCGTGTGTCCTGCGTGGACAAAAGTGGCTGTTTTTAGATCCCACACTTTCGCCCGCCGAGCAACTGCACGAAGTGCTCAACGCCCTGTGGGCCGATCCCGACGTAGCCTCCATCGACCTGGGACCCGAACTCAGCGAAATCGTCCCCCAGCGCAAAGCCGCATAACGTCTCGGCGCGATTCATAAAGCCGCGACCGTTGGTCGCGCCAGCGCCACAAAAAAATCATCCAAAGTGATTCAGCGCGACTGGCGGTTACGGCTTTATGTACGATACAGCCGCCGCGTCTCAATGTACTTTTCTACCGCCCGAGGCGTGCGATAACGAATGCTCAATCCGGCCGCCATCCGCCGCCGCAAATCGGAACCGCTCAGATCGATCGTTGGCATTTCCACACGGTGCTGCCGGGCAATTTCCAGCCGCGCGGGCGACATCAGGCGTGAGAGGACCGAATCGTCAGGCTCCGGCGAACCGGCCCGGCGAACGACGACGGGAACAGCCAGCGTGCAAATTCGCTCCGGCTGCCGCCAGTTGGGCAAATCGGCCAACGAGTCGGCCCCCATCAGAAAGAACAACTCGCGCTCAGGCTGCTCATCGTGCAATTGCTGCAGCGTGTCGACGGTGTAGCTGACTCCGCCCCGATCAATTTCGCCGGTGTACACGTTGAAGGCCTCGTGCCCGCCGATGCCCAGCTTCAACATTTCAATCCGCTCCGTCGCCGCCGTCAGCGTATGATTTTGCTTATGCGGCGGAATCGCCGCCGGCACAAACCACACGGCATTTAGCCGGCACTGCTCGCGGCAACACTCGGCCAACAACAAATGGCCATAATGCACCGGATCGAAGCTCCCGCCAAATAAGCCTAAACGCATGGTTTTAGCAGTGGTCAGTGGCCAAGAGCAGTGATCAGTGGCCAGTTGTCAGTGAAGACGCCTTTCCCGACCATTCTTATCCAGCAGACATTTGCCGGGCAAGTGACGCTCCCGCAAAAAATTCCGAGCGTCTTTATCCTACCCCTCTGCTACAATGCGGTGCATGAAACTGCCAAGATACAGCCTGCCGCTACAGATTGCAGTCGGCGTCCTCTTCGTCGTCGCAGTTTGGTGGTACCGATGCCAACACAGCTGGATTCGCCAGCGACATGCTTTCCTGTACACTCCTGGCCTTACATTCTCAGGCCCCGCCGATCCTGTTAAGCCGTTTCCTTGGTCACTTAGGATATTCGGTGAACCGCCAATGATGATGATGAGCGTTCCACAGTCACAAATGGAACGTGCAAAAAGCTTGTTTCCAGAAACGGTAATAAACCCGATTCCCGATCCTTAGCGCGGCTCGTTAGGCTTTTTGTGCAGGCCTTTACCTTTTTGTGGCAACTTGGGCTTTTGTGCAAAGCCTTCTCGATACTGTACCGATGGACAGTTATCGCCCCGGCGTATCTAATGTAGTTATAGCGTGCTCCGTCCCGATAGCGGTTGGCCTTCAATCTCCGCTCTCTACAACTGACTACTGACCACCGACCACTGCTCTCCGACCACTGTCCACTGCTCTTCTATGCCCCACCAACAGCCACTGTTCGAACTCGAGCCTGCGCCGTGGGAACTCGATGCGGCCCACGAGCAGTTGGTGGCCACGGTGGTGTTTCCCGGCGGTGTAGAAAAGACATTTGATTACGCCGTGCCCGACGCTTTGCGTGGCCAGCTCGAAGTTGGCCGCCGAGTGCGGGCACCGTTTGGCCGCGCTAATCGAACGCTTACCGGCTACTGCGTGCAGTTGGAAACTAAACGCGATGTCGGCCGGCGATTGAAGCCGCTGAGCGAAGTGATCGATCAGCGCACGCTGCTGCCCGCCACCATGCTGCGACTCACGCAGTGGATGGCCGAGCATTATTTGTGTTCCTGGGCCGAAGCGCTGGAAGCGGTGTTGCCGGCCGGCGTGCGCAGCCAGGCGGGCACACGCAGAATCACGATGTTGTCGCTGGCGCCGGATGCTAAAGAAAAACTCCCGGAAGCGAAGCTCTCGAAAAAGCAATTCGAAATCGTCCGTTACGTCGCGGCCAGCCCGCATCCCTTGGAGCCCCGTCAACTGGCACAGACGCTCAAATGTACCCAAGCGCCAATTACTGCCCTCCGCCGTAAAGGCATTCTGAAAGCCACCACGCAGCGGATCAGTGCCGAATCGCAGCGCGAGCCGCCCGCCGTCCGCCAGCCGCCTTTGAAACTCAATGTCGATCAGCAAGCCGCCCTGCAAGCCATTTTGACTCCGCTCCGCCAGCCGCAGCACGAAACCATCCTCATCCACGGCGTCACCGGCAGCGGCAAGACTGAAGTTTACATTCAGGCCATTCAAGAAGTCGTCAGCTACGGTCGGCAGGCAATTGTGCTGGTGCCGGAAATCAGCCTCACGCCGCAAACCTGCCAGCGGTTTCGTTCCCGCTTCGACAGCGTCGCCGTGTTGCACAGCCATTTGCGTGATGCCCAGCGCCACTGGCACTGGGAACGCATTGCCCGGGGCGAAGTGCAAGTGGTTGTCGGGGCCCGCAGCGCCGTGTTTGCCCCCGTGCCGCATTTGGGATTGATCATCCTCGACGAAGAGCACGAAAGCACCTTCAAGCAAGATAGCGCGCCCCGATACCATGCGCGCGACGTGGCTTTGTGGCGGGCGCGCGAAGAACACGTGCCGCTGGTGTTGGCTTCCGCCACGCCTTCGCTGGAAAGTTGGCATCGAGCAGCGGAGGGGGAGTTTCGGCTGGTCGAAATGCCGCGCCGCGTGTTCAATCGCCCATTGCCGGCCGTGGGCACCATCGATTTGTGCAACGAGTTTCACAGCCGGCACTCCCGCGGCGCCGTTTCGCGGCAAATGCACCAAGCCATCGAAGCGGCCCTGCGCGAAGGCGGTCAGGTCATTCTGCTGCTCAATCGCCGCGGCTTTGCCACACACATTCAATGCCCGGCCTGTGGCCACGTAGTCCGCTGCCCCCAGTGCGATTTGCCGCTGACGCATCATCGCAGCGAAGACATGGCCCTGTGTCATTACTGCGATTATCACGAAAACGTGCCGACCGAGTGCCCGGAATGCCACGCGCACGGCATCCACTTCCGCGGCGTCGGTACGCAAAAGTTGGAAGCGGAAATTCGCGCCCGCTTTCCCGAGGCCACCGTGCTGCGGATGGATACCGACGCCATGAAAGCGCCGGGCAGCCACGACCGGGCCCTCACGGCATTCCGCGAAGGCAAAGTGAAAATTTTGCTGGGCACACAAATGATCGCCAAGGGGCTGGATTTTCCAAACGTCACACTGGTCGGTGTGATCAATGCCGACACGGCGCTGCACTTGCCCGATTTCCGCGCCGCCGAGCGCACGTTTCAACTGGTCACGCAAGTGGCCGGCCGCACAGGCCGGGGCGAAAAAGGGGGCCGAGTGCTGGTGCAAACTTTCAGTCCCGACCATCCGGCCATTCGCGCCGCGGTAATGCACGATTTCCGCGCCTTCGCCGGCCAGGAATTGCCGCTCCGCGCCGCTCACGGTTATCCGCCCACGACAACCATGATTCGCCTGGTGATCCGCGGCGCCTCGCACGATCAAACCAAGGCGTTCGCACAACATTTCAGCGAACGCTTGCGCGAGACCATTCTCCGCATTGGCCCCGATTCGGAAATCCGATTGCTGGGCCCCGCCGCGGCCCCGTTCGCCAAATTGCGCGGGCAGCATCGTTTTCATTTGCAAATGCAAGGGGTCGATGGCGATAAGTTGCGAGCGGTCATCCGTCAGGCGACCGACGGATTGGAAATTCCCGAGCACATGCAATGGATCGCCGATGTCGACCCGCTCGACATGTTGTAATACGTGGCGAACGTTTAGCCCCAGCGGCCACGCCGTAATTATGCCGGGCAACTCACGCCGGGCAGCGTGGGATTGCTCTAGTTCTGCGTTCGCCGCGGCCGTAAAATAAAAGTCGTATTAAAAACCCTCTCGCCCCTAATCCCTCGCCCCTTTTCATGTCTTACCGCGGCGTCAAACGTGTCCTGGGCGAAACTCGGCTGGAGCTAAAATGCCTGGCGCTGTTTGCGGTCTGCCTTCTGACGCTCATCGGCGGCAGCTTCTGGTGGTACGGAAGCCGAACGGAAGGCATCGTAATAAGCAAAGCTCGCAACACGGGGCGTGACTCCGTTCATGCGGCTATTTTGCAAGAACATTGGAAAGCTTTTGATGAAGAGAAATTTAGAGAATTGGATGCCAGTATTGGCCGAAACTCACAAACACAAACTTATTCCTATAGTTTTATTTCGCCTTTCCCAACCGTAGCGAAATGGCAACCACGTGACGAATACGATGCTTCGGTCCTAGAGCAGTTTCCAACCACAATCCCGCTGGAAGCCAATACAACGGATAAAAGCCATTCCAATTCGGACTTACAGGAAGCGGAAATTTCCCCTTTGGAACGACTGCTCCCTGATGAAAAAGGCGAATATCTTTACCAGTATTATCAGCCCGTTTATTCGACTGCTCGCACCTGCACGGATTGCCACGACCAATCGGCAAAAATGATTAGCTTGGGCCTGCAAGCCACTCCGATGCGGGAGGGTGATCTGATTGCGGTGACCAAAATAGAAATGCCGGATGCCACACAAAAGGCACTGAACGAAAACCGCGCCATTTTCCTTGCGACCGCTGTTTTCACCGTCTTTCTGGCGATGTGTGCGGCCTACGCCATTGTCCGCTACGTCATCGTCAAGCCGCTCAAGCACCTCCGCGACATCAGCGACGAAATTGCCCGCGGCAACATGGAAGCCCGGGCGGAAATTCACACCGCCGACGAATTCGAAGAGTTGGGGATGGCCTTCAACAAAATGGTGCGGCATTTGGTCAGCACCCAGGAGGAAATCAAGCACGCCAATGCGGCCCTGGATGTGAAAGTCGACGAATTGGCGCAAACCAACATGCGGTTGTACGAAATGAACCGCTTAAAAAGCGATTTTCTGGCAACCATGAGCCACGAACTGCGGACCCCGCTAAACAGCATTATCGGATTTTCCGAAGTGCTCGATTCCATCAAATCGCTCGACGATAAACAGCGGCGCTACGTGCAGAACATTCAAAAATCGGGCCGCGTCCTGCTCGACATGATCAACGATATTTTGGACTTGGCGAAAATTGAAAGCGGGAAAATGGAAATTCGCCTGTCTGATTTCCGCATCGACAACGTCGTCCAGGCGCAGTGCGATTTCTTCCGTCCACAAACCGAACGCAAAAACATCGATTTGGAAATCGACGTCGAGCCCGGCCTTTCGGAATTGTTTCAAGACCAGGCTAAAGTGCAGCAAATCCTCAGTAATTTGCTCTCCAACGCCATCAAGTTCACGCCCGAGGGGGGCCGCATTACTGTCCGCGCCAGGCACGATCCGGAAAGCGGCGATTTGCTGTTGATTGTATCCGACACCGGCGTCGGCATTGCCGAAGAAGACCAGGTTGTGATTTTCGAAAAATTCCGCCAGGGCACCGCTGTCATGGCGCAGGGAGATGCCATTACCCGCGAACACTCCGGCACGGGCTTAGGCTTGTCGATTGTGAAAGAGCTCTGCAAATTGTTGGGGGGCGAAGTGACGCTGGAAAGCCAAATCGGCCGCGGCAGCACCTTCACCGTGCGCTTGCCCTTCACCTGTGCCGGACAGCCGCAGTTGGACGCCAGCGTAAAAGACAATCTGGAAGAAATGCTGCGCCCCCAACGCCACGAAATGCAGCGTACCCTGGAGCGAGTCGTCACAGCGGCGCCAGGCGCGGAGCAATAATGGGGAAAATGACGAATGTCGAATGTCTAAGTGTCCGATCACCATATACGAGATAAATCTTTCGACATTCGTGCTTCGTCATTCAATCGTCATTCGTCATTTCATTTATCTACGGTAATTTTGCCGCACATGCCCAGCGTCTCCCCGCCACTGCCCACCGTGCATTTGTTTACCGATGGGGCTTGCAGCGGTAACCCCGGACCCGGTGGTTGGGCCTTTGTCTTGCGCCATCCTGAATCCGGCAAGGAATTGGAGCATGCCGGCGCCGAACTGCTGACGACGAACAATCGCATGGAGTTGCTGGCTGTGATCCGGGGCTTGGAAGCGCTGAAAAAACGCTCCCAGGTGGAGTTATTTACCGATAGCGAATACGTCCGCCAGGGCTTGTCGCTGTGGATGCCCAAGTGGAAAGCCAACGGTTGGAAACGGAAAGATTCCCGAGGCAAAATAGGCGAAGTCAAAAATCTGGAATTGTGGCAGCGATTGGACGAACTGACCGGCCAACATCAATTGAATTTTCATCGCGTGGCCGGTCACAGCGGGCATCCGGAAAACGATCGCTGCGACGAATTGGCCGTGGCCGCCTATCAAAAGTTTTTGAGCCAGCGCTAGGCCACGATGGTTGCGCGGCCTGGGACCGCGGGTCCTTCTGTGCGGATTATGCAGCGATTACCGGCAACACGCGTAACTTCTCTGCGCTGCGCACGTTTGGCCGCACTTTGCGGTCGAACCACATCGCCGCACAGGCGTAAAAATTTGACAACAAGCTGTTTATAAGGCAGAGTTCAAACGTCCCTACTTATCACCGCAATTGTCTCGGGTTGCCTCTCTTATCCAGGCCCGATTCGATTGTCAGAATTTCCATTTCCGAATCTTCGCTGAATTTACCAGTCGATACGCCGCCGGTCTTGTCGGCGCCAACACCTTGAGAGCCTTCTTCTATGAGCCACCTTACCAACTTAAATCTGTTTCACACCGCTGATGCGCGGGCACAAAGTCGCACTCGCAGTCAGAGCCGACCGTTTGACGCCGCCAGCCATGCACGGAGCGGAATCATTACGGTGCTCGCCGCCTTTTTAATGGTCATGATGCTGGGCATGGTGGCTTTTGCCGTCGACGTGGGCTACATGATGGTCACGCAAACGCAATTGCAGGCCGCCGCCGATAGTGCCGCCATGGCCGCGGCCGCGAATATGTCGAGCACGCAATCGACCATGACCGCCGCAGCCCAACAGTACGCCGCTTATCACAAGGCGGCGGGCGCGCCGGTCAGCCTGGCTTCGTCGGACGTGCTGTACGGCACATGGAACAGCACCGCGCGCACGTTTACATCCAGCGGCACCACCAGCAATGCCGTGAAAGTGACGGTCCGGCGAGATAACAGCACCGGCGCCAACGGAACGTTTTTTGGCCGCATCTTTGGACTCACCTCGTTCAACATTCCGGTGTCGGCTATCGCCATCGGCAATCCTCGCGACATTTGCTTTGTGGTCGACTTGTCCGGGTCCATGAATGACGACACGGTCACCGGCTATGGCAGCAGCGCCTCCTACCGCAGTTCCGGATACACCAGCGACTACCAGACGATGATGCAGCAGGTGTTCACAGACTTTAATTTTGGAACCTATCCCGGCACCACACAAAAGCCAGGGTCGCCATTGGGCTCCAGCGTCTCGTGGAGCGGTTCGGGCTCTAACGGGTTGTATTCCAAGAGCGGACCGTTGTCGAAGAGCTCCATTTCAACGACCTATCGCATTACCAGCAGCGACTCGACAAGTTCGGCGCAAACCAAGGCATACAAATGGATGATCGACAATCAAGTTGCCTCGATCATGCCCAATGCCAAGCCGACGCCGCTCAGCAGTAACAGCGCCAGTTATAATTATTGGCAATCGTATTTGTCGTACATCACCGCCAACAGCAGCTACGTTGTCGGATATCGTTCCTATGTCTCGTGGTTGATGGACGAAGGAGGCCGTGATCAAACCGTCGATAGTAACGGTGATTACGGCGAGCTATCGACCAAGAGTCCCAATTGCCCCTACCACAGCGAAACCGTCGGCAGCTCCAGCTTTTCATTTCCGCCTCGCGAATATCCAACCCATTCGGAACGCCGCTCCGTCATCGCCGGTATCCAGGAGGTGCAAAAATTTAACAGCCAGATTACCGATCCTAATCAAATGGATTGGGTCTCGATTGTTACCTTCGACAAGGTCGGTGGTGTGAGGACGCTTGTCCCGTTGACCAGTACATACACCACGGCCATGACCAGCGCCGCTTCTATGCAAGCCGTGGGCGAAAACGGCGCTAGCACCGATACGGAAGAGGGTTTGGTCACCGCTTACAATCTGATCAAACCCGCCAGTCAAGGCGGCACCGGCCGCGAAAACACCCAGAAAGTGGTCATCCTGCTGACCGACGGTGTGGCCAACTTGAAAGACAGCAGCAATTCAACGGTTGCCGCATACGAAGCGGCCAACCCAAATACGTACAACGGCTCTTCCAACTATTATGGCGACTCCAGCGACTACCCCAGCGACGCCGCCTTGATGACCGCTGCCGCCATGCAAGCGGGCGTGCCCGACAGCAGCATGACCTCCGGCAACAGCTCGCCCATGCTGGTGTATGCCCTGGCCCTGGGGTTAGCCGCCGATTATGACTTCATGGATCGTATGGCCCGCATCGGCGGGACTGCCGACAGCAACGGCCAGGCCCCTCGCACCGACGGCGATCCGAACGACTATGAAACGCAGATGACCGCCCTGTTGGACAACATCATTGACAATCCGGAAGTCCATCTGGTGCAGTGACACGCGTAGCGCGACATCGTCACGGAGTCGGATCAACGGCTCCGTGGCGAGAATCGCGCGTTTGCTCAGAAAGCGGCGCGGCGGAAACAGCGGTCTGGCTTACTGCAGCGACAGTTCCTGCGTGTTTTCGTCGTAGGCCAACAGATTGCCGAACCGAGCCCAGCGGACGAAGGTTTGAAACATTTTCTCGTGGTTTTCCTGCGGCAACCGTAGAATGATGGTTTCCTCCACGAAATCTTGATCTACCTTGTGCTCAGGCTGCCGCCCGATGGCTTCATAAATTTCCCGGAACAGTCGCAGCTTTAACAACTGTTCGCGCCAGAGGACTTGCCGCTGTTCGGCCGTTCCGTTGAGGAATTTGCGCCCCACGACATCCAGCACAACCATCCGCTTGGGCGTATCGACAAACTCCAACATCTCGGCGGCACGCACGGTTTTGATGATGTCGCCAAATTCGCGATTCGTATCCGCGGCAATCCGGAACAATTCTTCGCTGCCGCCACGGGCATCCAAGTATTCCAACAACCCGACGATTTCGCTCGAAGTGGTTTCCGGCAGCGGCTCCATCGGGGGCAATCCGGAGCGCGACATCACGGGCGGCTGGTCGGGCAGTTCCTTTCCTGTGATCACTTCGTGCAGTTGATCGACCAAAGCGTTGAATTCGTACGAGCGGTAATTTCGCGGCCGGGGCAAGCGGTTTTCCACAATCGTCCGTAGACGGCCCGGGTTGGCTCCCAGCACGACGATTCGATCGGCCATGTACACCACCTCTTTGATGTCGTGGCTGACCATTAAAATGGAGGACGGATTTTTGTCCAGCGCCGCCCAAATGTCGACGATTTCCGCCCGCAAGCTTTCCGCCGTCAGGGCATCGACATGGCTGAACGGCTCGTCCATGAACAACATTTCCGGATCGACCGACAACGCCCGCGCCATGCCGACGCGCTGCTTCATGCCGCCGGAAAGTTCGCGCGGGTAAGCTTCCTCAAAGCCCGCCAGACCAACCATGCGAATTACCCGTTCGGCCTTGGTTTTCGCTTCGTCGGGCGGCACATTGGCGGCGGCCAGCACCACTTCAATGTTTTGCGTCACCGTCAACCACGGATACAGCGCAAAACTTTGAAACACGATTGCGGCACCGGGATTGAGCCCGGCCAGCGGCTGACCGTGATACAACACCTCACCATGCGTCGGTCGAATCAATCCCGCCAAAATCCGCAAAATGGTCGATTTTCCGCAGCCCGAAGGACCCAAAAGAGCCACAATTTCGTTGGGTTGAATCGCCAGGGTGATATTATCTAGCACCAGCAGCGGTTGACCGTTGGGGAGCGTGAACGTGTGCGAAATGCCCCGCGCCTCGCACAGCACGGTGGCCACTTCGTCGACAACCGTGGTGGAACCCATCGAACTCATGTTATCTGCTCACTTCTTCATGCTCGTTGCCTGTCCATCACCCTAGCGTCGCTATTTGCTTAACGAGTACCGCCGCTCCGCCAATTCATACAACCTTCGCCACACCGTCCGGTTAAAAATCACCACGACAATGGCCATTACCAATACGCTGGCCGCGAGCATGGGAAAATCTCGATCGGTGGTAACGCGGCTAATTTGATCTCCCAAACCGCCCGCTTCCAAAATCTGCTCCCTAAATTTTACAAATTCCGCCACGATGCTGGCGTTCCATGCGCCGCCGGCCGCCGTCACCCAACCTGTCACCAGGTACGGGAACACCGCCGGCAGGTAGAGGGTTCGAAAGCGTTGCCAGCGGTCAAATCGGTAACCGCGCGCCGCTTCTCGCAAATCGGCCGGCACGGCCATCGCACCGGCAATGACATTGAACAGAATATACCATTGCGTGCCCAATAACATCAGCAAAATACAGCCCCAATTCAGCGAGACGCGCGCCACTTGCAGTCCGGCAATCACCAATGGAAACAACATCGGCGCCGGGAACGAAGCCGCTACCTGCACAATCGGCTGGAAAATCCGCGACAATTTCGGCGACAGGCCAATCGCCAAACCGGCTGGCAACGCCCACAGCGTCCCCACCGCCGTGGAAACCAACACGCGGGTCAAAGTCAGCATCGCCGCCAAAAACGTTTCGCCCCATTGGTTCAGCGGCACTTGGCGCAACAGGCTGATCAATTTCCATCCGCCGAATGCCAACAGCAACAACAACGACACCAACGCTAACAGCGAAATTGCCGTGCCCCAAATTTGGGGCGCAGTCGATTCCTTCAGCGGCCGCTCAATGTGGACCGGGACCTGCGGCGGCCGATGCTCGCGCCGAAACATCCCCCCGAACAGCTTCTTGCAAACCGAAATTACTTGCGAGCGCCGCAGCCAGTTCAAAAACCAGGAAGTCATCATCGGCTGCTCGCCCCCTTCTTCCACCCGAAATTTTTGCGACCAAACCACGACCGGCCGCCACAGCAACTGGTCCAGCATCACAATCATCAAAAGCATGGCGAGCAAAGCCCACAGCATTGCGCCCACCTGATTGGCGTCCATTGCCGCTTGCATGTAAGAGCCCAAGCCGGGCCGGCGGAAATCATCGTCTTTCAATTGGAAGTTTTCGCAAATCATCAAAAAAAACCAACCGCCCGCCATGCTCATCATGCTGTTCCACACCAATCCCATGGTCGAGAACGGCAACTCCACCCACTTCAGCCGTTGCCACCAGGTGAAGCGATACGCCGTGGCCGCATCTTGCTGATCTTGCGGAACGCTCCGCAGGGAGTGGTAATAACTGAATGTCATGTTCCACGCCTGGCCGGTGAAAATCATCAACACCACCGCCAATTCCAACCCCACGTTGTTGTTGGGAAAGGCCGCATTCAGCGCTAACAACAGCCCCGGCAAAAATCCCAACACCGGAATGCTTTGCAAAATATCCAACAGCGGAATCAACACTCGCCGCGCCCGGGCATCCTTCGCCGCCCAGTACCCATACAGCAGCGTGAACGTGAGCGAAATGACATACGCCAGCAATCCCCGGGCCAGCGAAATCAGCGTATAGCCCGGCAGCGCCCACGGTGAAAGATTGATTTGGACAGTCGCCCGGTGCGGCGCGGTCCATTCGCTGGCCAGGTCGATAATGGCATAAAACACTCCGCCCAGTGCGACCACAACCAGCAAATCGACCCAGCTAAACCGCTGCGAGCCGCGCAGAATGTCCCGCGCGCCTCCCCAAGCCCGTCGCCAAATATCTTGTGGTTCCGGCATGGCAGCGGTCCTGAATATCGTGGTATGCGTTGTGAAGATCGGCGAGGGCGTTTTTGTCAGGCCGCTGCCGCATGTTGGCAGGCCGTGAAAGCGGCCTAATATACGCCAATCCTGATTCTAGGGGCAGGCCTGAACGACACCCGGTCGCCCAGTGTGCGGGCCACGCTCGTTCGGCGGGCTGTTACTTGTCTGAACAACACTCGTCTTGACGATGATTTGCATAGCGCAGTATCTTGTATAGCTCTTCCCCTTCATTCCGAGAGATTCGGTCCATGACTCCATTGAACCACGGGCCCAATGGAAGCTCACCCAAACCGCTAGGCCACGTCGTGGTCATCGGCGGCGGTCCGGCCGGATCGACGGCCGCCACGCTGCTGGCTCAACACGGTTGCCAGGTTACTCTCTTGGAACGCGAACGCTTCCCGCGGTTTCACATTGGCGAATCGCTCATCCCGGAAACTTTTTGGGTGCTGAAGCGCCTGGGCATGATCGAAAAGCTGCGTTCCAGCCACTTCACCAAAAAATACAGCGTCCAGTTCATCACACAGTACGGCAAACTTTCCGAGCCGTTTTATTTTTGGGACAACAAACCCCACGAGTCGTCGCAAACCTGGCAAGTCCGCCGCAGCGAGTTCGACCAGCTCATGCTGGAAAATGCCCGCGAGCATGGCGTCGACGTGCAACAAGGTGTCCGCGTGCTGGAAGTAGTGTTCGAAAACAATCGCGCCGTCGGCGTCCGCGCCCAATTTGAAGATGGCGCACAGGCAGAAAATGGCGGCGTCTCTTCTCCCCCCTCGCCCCTTGCGGGAGAGGGGCCGGGGGTGAGGGGTATCAGCCAAACGCGCGAACTGCACGCTGACGTCATCGTCGATGCCAGCGGTCAAAGCTCCGTCATCATGAGCCGCCTGGGCTTGCGCGAGTGGGATCCAGTCCTCAAAAAAGGGGCCGTGTGGACTTATTGGAAAGGAGCCGCACGCGCCGCAGACAAAGACGCCGGCGCCACGCTCGTCATCCAAGTTCAAGGCAAGCACGGTTGGTTCTGGTACATTCCGCTGCACGACGACATCACCAGTGTCGGCGTGGTCGCGGCCTACGATTACCTCTTCAAAAACCGGCCCGGGAAAAGTCACGAGGAAATTTATTTCGAGGAAGTCTCTCGTTGCCCGGGCCTGCAGCCGCTGCTGGCCGGCGCCACCCGCTGCGACGAATTCCGCGCTGCCAAAGAGTATTCGTACCGTTCCCGCCAAGCCGCCGGCGATGGCTGGGTGCTCTGCGGCGATGCGTTTGGATTTCTCGATCCGCTTTATTCTTCCGGCGTGCTGCTGGCGCTAAAATCGGCCTCGCTGGCCGCCGACGCCATTGCCGAAGGCCTGGCTAAAGGCGACACTTCCGCCGCGCAGCTTGGCAAGTGGGAATCCGATTTCAACCGCGGCATGGACCGCATGCGCCGCCTGGTGTGCGAATTTTACGATGGCTTCAGCTTCGGCCGCTTCGTGAAGCGCCATCCACATCTCAAAGGCCATCTAACCGACTTGCTGATCGGCGACCTCTTCGTCGACGGCAAATTCGAAGAAGTCTTCCGCCTGATGGACGAAATGAAAGCCGAAATGGCCACCGCCGAGTGAATCGTCCGCGCGCCCCATTAGCCCCGGGCTTTGCCCGGGGGTGAAGTGCCGGTTGATATTGGTTGACGGATAGCGCTGCAACCCCCGGGCAAAGCCCAGGGCTAACACCGAACAACCGTGATGTTGGATGATCCGATAGCGCGACGGGTGCCACTACCGTCCTGGCACAAACACCACCACAACGCCGAAGGCGTTTTACAACAAAGCCCAGAGTTGTCCGACAACCCTGGGTAACGTGACGGCCCACGAAACCCACCGACCAATCAATTCCGATGAACCCTGAAAGGGTTCTACAACCGTCGGTCCGACTTCTGCAAACCAAACCGACGAACATTCCGGCAAGTGCAACCCCTTCAGGGTTGTGGCCGACGCGACTATTCCAAGGGGTTTGTCGTTGACCATCACCTCATCACCCAGGGTGGCGCTGCGCTGACCCTGAGCTGTAATGTGCAACGCCTTCGGCGTGTTTTGGCGTAAGGTGCCATGAGAAAGCACCCCTACTGCCTACTCTAGGAAGGGCTGTTGCTTTCACAGGTTTTTATCGGCGCTGCGAATGCTGCAAGTCTTGCGAGGTGTGGAATGATAAGTTAACCGAAATGTGTTGCTTTCCGTTGCACAACACCGTAAACTCGATCTTGGCGATAGCAAGCGCTTTCTGGAGGGAGGGTTCAGTGAAGAGAGGTTCCGCGACGTCAGTTATCTTACGCGCTGTTGCCATGTCGGCGGGGGCGATTTGGTTGCCAACGGCAATGGGCCAGGTTTCGACGAGCGTCACCATCAAGGTCGCCACGCCAATTCTTTACGCGCAGAATGCTGCCACCGCGACGATGCCGGCCACGGGACTTGGCCTGGGTACGTCCGTGTATGCAAATCAATGGGGAAATTCTGCGCTGCCGGGATTGATCGCCGGATCGGGAACGCAAATGCTGAGGTATCCGGGCGGGAGCTACTCCGACATTTACAATTGGTCGTTGGGAACGGCCAACGACGGTGGCTATGCGGCCTCAAATTCAAACATCGGTAATTATTTCAAAGTTCTGGACGGGTCGGGAACGCAGGGGATAATCACAGTGAACTATGGTTCGAATACGACGAACACCATGGGCGCGCCGCCGCAGGAGGCCGCCGCTGAAGTCGCCTATGCGGATTCCAGCGCCAGCATCTATGGCACTGCCAGCGATGTAACGCTCGGTAGCGATGCAGCAGGAGTGAATTGGCAGACGGCAGGATTCTGGGCGAAACTTCGGGCATCGACGCCAGCCCAATACCAAACATGGGCCACCGCTGCCGGGGATTACAATCCCGCGTACTCATTTCTCGCCATCAATCATCCAGCGCCGGAAAACATAAACTATTGGGAGATTGGCAACGAGATCGGCGGCAATGGATACAGCGGCGTTCAGTGGGAATACGACCTGCATGCCCCCTATAACAATGGAAATACGAATGACAATACCGGCCGCAAAGGGAATCCTCTGCTTTCGCCGACGGCCTACGCGCAGAACCTCAATCAATTCGCGACATTGATGAAGCAAGTTGATCCGAACATCAAAATTGGAGCCGGATTTAACGCCGCGCCGAATGATGCCGGTGACAAGGCGATCCTTCAGACCGCGGGGAACAACATCGATTTCGGAATTATACATTGGTATCCGGGCGGCACGCTGCCGGGTACCGTTACCACCGGCTCGGGTTCGCTACCGACAGAAATCAACAATCTTCGAACGAGCGTTCAGAACAACACCACCAAGGGTTACAACGGAATCCAGGTCACCGTAACGGAATTCGCGTATTCGGCCAGCAACGCCACGCCCATCCAAAACTCGCTTTTTGCAGCCGATGCTTATGCGACTGGCTTTGAAAATGGCGTTGTCAACATGGATTTCCAGGAGATGAGCTCCGGGCAGTATCTTGGAGACGGACCGCTGAAACAGGGAGAGGTTTATTACGCGATGCAGATGGTTCACGACTATGCGGGCGCCGGCGGCACGTTTGTTGCGACCTCTTACAGCGACTCGTCCATCCGTATTCACGCCGAAAAACGCGCCGATGGCAGTCTGGCGTTGCTGCTGATCAATGATGGCTCGGCGACTAACAATTCACAGGATCGCAATCTGACGATCTCCCTGACCGGCGGGTCGAAATACTTGAGCAGTGGTGAACTTTATCTCTTTGGCGCCAACAATATCGGCTCCACTGACACGCCGCCGTCGCTGCAGACGCTGACCAATTTGGGTTCTACGTTTTCGGTGACGGTCCCGCAGTCGTCGATGGAAGTGGTTATCCTGGAGCCGGTTTTAGCGGGCGATTTCAATCGCGATGGCCATGTCGACGCCGCCGATATATTGCCGATGATGGCGGCGCTGGCAAATCCAGCCGCCTTCCAAGCGGCCCACACTGGCTTATCGAACGCCGACTTGATGGCGATTGAAGATGTCAACGGCGACACTAAATTCAATAATGCCGATCTACAGTACCTGCTCAACAAGTTCAAATTGGGCGGCGGTCAAACCGACTCTGTTCCCGAACCCAGCACCTTGGTGCTGGCCGTCGTGGCATTCGGCATGTGGTGGTGGCGCTGCAGATATTACTTGGGCCAAAAGCAACGACGCTTGGCTGCTGTTGCTGTGCCAACAACTCGATAGTTCTCGATTCTTGCAATAATCCGCCCTTTTAGAAACTCCGGGTGGTCATTCAAAACCGGCTGCCCACTCGTCGGACTTGTGGCCGTGTGGTTCCTGCAACGGTTACGATATTGCTGCAACACTGAAAGGAATAGCCGCACGGGTGCCACTGCTGGCTTGTCCAGCAGTGCGGATTTCTGTGTTGGCGTCCAATGACAACCGAGACTGCAAGCGGTTTCAGCTTGCAGTTGAAAGCTTCTGTAATCTTTGATTGTCATTTAGATCGTAGGACAATTTGGCTATTCCACTGTTGGGCAAGCCAGCAGTGGCACCCGGCGTCCTAAGCGAATTACCTGAGGCCAGAATACTCCAGCAGCAAAGCCCCAGGAGGGGCTGGATTGGCTCACGCTTGACGCAGGTCGTACTTGCCACCCGCTGCCGCCGAAGGTAATCTGGCGGGGACGTCGGCCTGGGCGGGCAAGCCATTTCCAGCCGCACGTTCGATTTGTCCAGGAGTCGGCGTATGAAGTTTATCGAAATGCGGGGCGCCCAGTTGATGCACCTGCTGGGGCCCGACGAAATCAAGCCGGACGATTTGCGCAAAGCCGGACTGACCGACAAATGTCTGGTGCGCGTCAACTTGCAGGGCGATATTGAAGTCCGCCGCCGCGATCGCTGGGATGTCATCGGCGGCCTGCTGGGCGATTACGAACATCGCATCAAGCTGGAAACCGGACTCGATTGGGCATAGCAACCCGCCCGTCGATTGCAAAGCTTGACGATTGCGCGCCGCTTTCTGCAAATGCTGGCGCGTGAAAGTGGCAAACTTAATCCGCCGGCGAGTTTGTAAAGGTGTATCGGATTCGCTAATAGCGACCCTCGCCCCCCCAAAAAAACGCAAAATCCCGCGTATTACGCCGCAGCCCGGTTTGTGCGCGCGGGCCGGGCATGGTAAGCTGTGGCAGCGCGTAATCTTAGCCGGCAGACGTCATGACGACACCTGCCTTCCTACTGTTCGGCCGGCACTAGGGATTCCTCGAAAGCTGATGGGGTCGGTTGCAACGGCCGCTTTGGATTCCGCGATTGGGAAAGATTCGGCGACTTGGCAGTCGCAGCCCCTCTGGGACTGTTTGATGTCACCAAGTAGTGTAGGTCCCGGGAGAGCTGTTCACCGTGCATCTTGATCATTTGCCTGGATCGTTTTTCGGTCCTTCGAACCTCGTCGATTTGCTGCGCCACCGTTCGGCGCATCAATCCGCCGATACCGCCTTTACCTATTTAGTTGATGGCGAGCAGGACGAAATCACCTGGACCTATGCCGAACTGGACCGCCGGGCCCGGGCCATTGCGGCCTGGCTGCAATCGTTGGGTTTGCAGGGCGAGCGTGCGCTGTTGCTGTATCCGGCGGGGTTGGATTTCATCGCCGCGTTTTTCGGCTGTGTTTATGCCGGCGTGGTTGCGGTGCCGGCCTACCCGCCGCGGAAAAACCGCTCGCTGGAACGCATCGAGGCCATTGCCGACGACGCTGAGGCCAAAGTGGCTCTCACCACCCACGAAGTCATGGGCCGCGTGCAAGGCGTGCTGGACGAAAATCCCGGTTTGAAATCGCTCCATTGGGGCGCCACCGATCAATTTCCCGCCGGCATGGAGCACGATTGGCGCCATCCCGATGTCCACGGCGACACATTGGCCTTTTTGCAATACACCTCCGGCTCCACCGGCACGCCCAAGGGCGTAATGCTCAGCCACGCCAACTTAATTCACAACTCGGCGCTCATTTGCCACGCCTTCGAACATACCCGCAGCGGCGTCGGCGTGTTTTGGCTTCCCAGCTACCACGATATGGGTTTGATCGGCGGCATTTTGCAGCCCATCTATTACGGCAAGCCCAACGTGCTGATGTCGCCCATGTCGTTCTTGCAAAAGCCGCTGCGCTGGATGCGGGCCATTACCAAGTACAAAGGCACGGTCAGCGGCGGGCCAAACTTTGCTTTCGATTTGTGCCTGCGCCGCATTACTCCGGAAGAACGCCAAACGCTGGATCTCAGCACTTGGTCGCTGGCATTCAACGGCGCGGAGCCCATTCGTTCCGAAACTCTCGCCGAATTCACGCGCACGTTTGCCCCCTGCGGCTTTCATCCCGAAGCATTTTATCCCTGCTACGGCCTGGCCGAAGCCACGCTGATGGTGACCGGCGGTTTCAAAACTTCGCTGCCGGTGGTGCGAACCTTCGATGCCAAATCGCTGGAAAACAATCAGGCCGTCGATGCGTTGCCAGATGAAGAAGGCGCCCGCACCTTGGTCGGTTGCGGCGCCGCACTGTTAGATCAGGAAATTGTGATTGTCGATCCCGATGCCATGGTCCGCGTGCCCGACAAGCAAATTGGCGAAATCTGGGTCGCCGGTCCCAGTGTGGCACAAGGCTATTGGCGCCGCGCCGAAGAAAGCGCCAATACCTTCCGCGCGTACTTGAAAGACAGCGGCCGCGGGCCGTATTTGCGCACCGGCGATTTGGGTTTTGTCCACAATGGCGAATTGTTCGTAACCGGCCGGTTAAAAGATTTGATCATCATCCATGGCCGCAACCATTACCCGCAAGATATCGAACAAACTGTCGAACGGGCACACCCGCTGTTGCGGGCCGGCGCCTGCGGTGTATTTACTGTGGAAGTGAGCGGGCGCGAACGGCTGGGCGTCGTGGCCGAAGTCGAACGAGGCCGAAACCGTACATCGGAAGAATTGGAGGAAGTGTTTGCCGCCATTCGCCGCACCGTTTCTGCCGAGCATGAAGTGCCCGTCGACGCCATCGTCCTGATTAAAGCGGGCAGCATTCCCAAAACCTCCAGCGGCAAAATTCAACGGCACGCTTGCCGCAACGGCTTTTTGCGCGGCTCGGATTTAGAAATCGTGGCCCAGTGGCGCGGCTGGGAAAGCGCGGCGGCGGCCGAAGCAGCGCCAACCGCTCCGTCGCCGGCGGCCCCCGGCCCCGTGATCTTGCCGCTGAAAACGCCTGCGGCGCCGCTTCCCTCCCCTGCCCCGCGCACGGCGCTGGAAGCACTTTCCGCCACTCCCAGCAACGGCCATGGCCGGCACGGCAACCTGGCGGATCGCTTGCCGCCGGTTTCGGACGAAACCGCCGCCGTGGTCATGGAACAAATTACGCGCGTGGCAAAGGAACGGGCCAAGGGCCTCACGTTGGAATCCAACATTCTTGAAATGAGCATGGATTCGCTGGAGCGCATGGAAATTATCGCCGCCCTGGAAGAAACGTTCGGCGGTCGTTTCCCCGAAGAAGTGCTCCCCGACATGATTACTGTCCGCGATGTCGTCGCCGCCGTGGAAAAATATCTCGGCAAAACTCCGCGCAAACGTTTAGCCCTCCCCACCGAGGAAATTCCCGCGGCCCATTACAACATCGATCAATTCCCCGAGTGCGTCGTGCTGGAGCAGCAAGGCAAGCTGCTGGACAGCGTCGGCGTCATGAACCCCTACTTCAAAGTGCATGAACGCGTCATCGACGACACCACCGTCATCAACGGTCGCGAGATGATCAGTTGGTCCAGCTACAACTATTTGGGCATGTCCGGCGATCCGGCCGTCACCGCCGCCGCCAAACAGGCCATCGATCAATTCGGCACTAGTGTTTCCGCCAGCCGGCTGGTTTCGGGCGAGAAAACCATCCATCGCCAATTGGAGCGGGCTATTGCCGATTTTCTGGGCGCGGAAGATGCCATCACGTTTGTCTGCGGCCATTCCACGAACGAAACCACCATTGGCCACATGTTCGGCCCGGGCGATTTAATTCTGCACGATGCCCTGGCCCACAACAGCATTATCCAGGGTTGTATTCTCAGCGGCGCGCGCCGCCGGCCCTTTCCGCACAATGATTGGCAAACGCTCGATCAGCTTTTAAGCGAGCTGCGCCACGAATACCGCCGCGTGCTCATCGCCATCGAAGGCGTCTACAGTATGGACGGCGATTATCCCGACCTCCCACGCTTCATCGAAATCAAAAAGCGGCACAAAGCGCTGTTGTATATTGACGAAGCGCATTCGCTGGGCGTCATGGGTCCGCATGGCCGCGGCATTAGCGAGCATTTCGATGTCGACTCCCAGGACGTCGAGTTTTGGATGGGCACTCTCAGCAAGGGATTAGGCAGTTGTGGCGGTTACATCGCCGGCGGCAAGTCGTTGATCCAATACCTGAAATACACGGCGCCTGGCTTCGTATTTGCCAATGGGTTGCCCCCCGCCAGTGCGGCTGCCGCGCTGGCTGCGTTGAAAGTATTGGAGGAGGAACCCGAGCGCGTTTCGCAGCTTTCGGCCAACAGCAAGCTCTTCCTGTCGTTGGCCAAAAGCCGCGGCCTGAATACCGGCCGCAGCAAAGATTCCGCCGTCGTCCCCGTGATTTTGGGAAATTCCCTGCATGCCCTGCAGCTTTCCGAGGCCATGTTCAAACGCGGCATCAACGTCCAGCCGATTATGCACCCGGCCGTCGAGGAAAGCGCCGCCCGCCTAAGGTTTTTCGTCACCGCCAAGCACACCGCAGAGCAAATTCGCACAACGGTGGATGCAGTCACCGAGGAATTGAGAAAAATCGATCCTTCCCATCTGCGGCACAATCCCGCGGCAGATTCCCAGCATGTGCAAATTTGATCCCTCTCAGCCTGTCCCGTAATTATAATGATGTTGCTGAACCGCCGGCGAATGGAAACCCAGGTGATTTTTTTCAGCTTGAAATCCAATTCACGATCTTTCATTTCTGTCGGCACCCGTGTCTGACGTCACGCTAACCCACCGCTTAATTCTCCCGGCCGACACCAATCATCACGGCACGTTGTACGCCGGGTCGCTGATGCGAATCGCGTTGGAAGCGGCTTACTCCACCGCCTTTCGCTTCATCGGACACGATGCCAACCTGTTGTTGCGTCGCGTCCTCAGCATCGAATGTTACAAACCGGTGCCGCAAGGCTCATTCGTGGAAATCCGCGGCCAGATTTTGCACGTGACTCGTGCGTATCTTGTGACTGGACTCATTGCATCGCCGCTTCCTGGACAGACCGGTCCCTGGATGGATGCTCTATTCGGATTCGCCCAAGTGAACGACGATGGTCGCGTGGCGGAGTTCCCGGGCGATTTAACCGCCTCCGCACCCGCCGCCGAATGGCGCAAACTCCACGAACGCATGAAAAAACTGCTCCGCATCCGCGGCCGCAACGGCGGCGATTAAAGAAAAAATCTGCATCGAGGCCTTAACGGATGGAGCCAACCACCATGCCCCGCTTTCGTCTACTGGCCCTCGATATCGACGGCACGCTGGTCAACAGCCGTGACGAACTAACGCCCGCCACGTGTGCCGCCATTCATCGGGCTTGCCAGGCCGGCATTCGGGTCGTGTTGGCCACGGGCCGCCGCTATTCCAAGGCGCTGCATTTGGTCGAGCCGCTGAAGATCGACGTGCCGCTCATTTCTGCCAGCGGCGCGCTCATTAAAGATCCCCTCGATCATCGCACTTTGTTTCGTGCCGCGTTTCCTCCCGGCGTATTGGAAGCAGTGCTTCCCATTGTCGCCGCCGCCTGTCACGATGCCGTCCTGTATGCCGATACGTTTTTGCAAGGCTTCGATTTTTACTGCCAGCGCCTGCTGCTCCCGCCCGGCGAGCAAACCGACTTGGCCGAATACTTTGCCCGCAACGTCGGCTGCGGTCGCCTGTGGCCCAACTTGATGACCGCGCCGCCGCCGGGAGTGTTTGCCGGTTTTGCCATGGCCTCGCGCCCGGCGATGACCGCCCTGGGCCAAACACTCACCCAGCGCTTCGGCAATCAGCTTTACGTTCACATTCTCAAAAGTCCGTTCTACTCCGGCTGGTTTTGCGAAATCGAGCCGGGCGGCGTCAGCAAATGGTCCGCCGTGCAGCACTTGGCGCGCGATTGGGGCATTAGCGATGATGAAATTTGTGCCGTCGGCGACGATGTCAACGATATTCCCATGGTCCGTGGCGCCGGCCTGGGCGTTGCCATGGGCAACGCCGTGGCGGAACTAAAAGCCGCCGCCGACCGCGTCGCCCCCTGCCACGACAGCGACGGCCTCGTCGAAGTCGTCCGCCGGCTGCTGCAGTGAGATTGCCGGCTGGCAAAGCGTTGTCGTGTTGGATTTCTAACCGTTTTCTAACACACTGTGCTTATATTTTTGCCTGGTTCACTTCGAAAAAATCTCACGGTTTTTATGGGAGCGGAATTTGTTGTATGCGAATGAAACATCAAACTCTACGTGTGTTAGCCCGTTGTTTTTTGCTCGCGGCGCCGGCGCTATTGCTGATTCCTGTCACGGCGTCCGCCCAAGATCATTACCTGCCGACCGGCAAACCCGATGCACTGGCGCTCCTTCCGCCGCCGCCGGCTGCCGATTCGCCGGAACAAGCCGCCGATTTGGCGGAAGTTGTCGCCGCCCACAAAACCATCACCCCGGAAGATAAAGCCCGCGCCGAGGCCGAGGAAAAAAAATTCTCCGTCGCCAGTTTTGCCTCGACCATTGGTCCGTCGTTCCAGGTCGATAAGCTTCCCAAAACCACCGCATTTTTCGCCCACGTGCAAAAAGAAACGGAACAAGTTGTCGACGACAGCAAAAATCACTGGCAGCGGCCGCGCCCCTACCAGGTCGATCCGACCGATTTGCACCACACGGAAAAAAATCCCAGCTTCGGCTACCCGAGCGGGCATTCCACGCAAGCCACGGTCATGGCCGCGCTATTGGCCGAGGCCATTCCCGACAAGCACGATGCCATTCTCGCCGAAGGCCGCCAAGTGGGCTGGGACCGCGTCATGCTGGGTCGCCACTACGAAACCGATGTCTTCGCCGGCCGTGTGCTCGGCCAGGCCATTGTCCATCAACTGCACGACAACCCCGCCTTCGAGCACGACTTCGCCGACGTGAAGGCGGAACTTCAGCAAGCGCAATTGCAAGTGGCGCATCATTGAGCGAAAATGCCTTGGTGTTCGATGGTCGATCCACTGGCATAAAATCTGAGGGTGCTGCCATGCGTCGTGTTCTTAGCAGCGCGTGTGGAATTCTCGGGCCCATTTGGTTGCTTCTGGTTGCCAATCCGCTGTGGGCTGTCGATTACGACAAAATCGACCGCACCATTCTCAAAGAGCCGGTTTACCAATCGGGTGTGCCGAAATACGTGCTGCTTCTGTTCGGTCCCACTGCCAAGCGCGTGTGGGTTGTAATCGATGGCGAGACAGCCTTCATCGACCGCAATGGCGATGGCGATTTAACTGCCGCAGACAAACGGTTCGTCGGCGATGGCCCACAACATTGGACACCAAATGTCGAAATTCCCGATCCCGACGGCAAGACAACCTATTTGATTCCAAACATGAGGGTTCGCAGCGATGAAGAAGCTCCCACTGGCCACGTACTTGAAATGAATGCCAGAATCAATGGCCCAGCCAAGTACAAGCAAACGGCGGAGGCCCCACTCTGGAGTAATCCGCAGCAAGCAGCGATTTTGCATTTCAATGGGCCACTTACGATCGGTCCGGATCTGCTTGCGTACAAGCTTGCCCCTTGGGTGAAACTAAAAATTGGGGATCAACCTGCTGATTTTCCTGCACAAGTGGGAACCCTGGACGAAAAGCATGGCTGTTGGGTAATGGTGCGGTCAATGAACGGCGAAAATCCCGAGTTCCGCGGCGTAATGCCGATGGTCGACATTCAATTTCCTTCAAAAACTCCTGGCGATCCACCGGTCCGACAGCGATATCTGCTTGACAATTATTGCTGTCAAATTGACTTCAAAGGCGACGTTAAAGCGCCGCCCGAAGCTGGCCCGGGCATGGCCAAAGTTACGTTTTCCTTTGGCATGTGGAAGGAAGGACACGTCGCGCCCAGCACGGTCGAAATTCCAGTCATCACCGCCGAGCAAGCCAAGCAAGAAGAAGAATCGGAAAAAGCGGCAGACAAACAGACTGATGCCCAGAAGTAGAGACATCGCTGAACTTGAAACTCTGCGGCTGTGTGCCCGACGAATCCGCGAGGACGATTTGGCTGAACTTTGCCGGATGCACCAAAATCCGCAAGTGATGGCCACGCTGGGTGGCCTGCGCAGCGATGAGGAAACACGACAAATGCTCGCGGCTTATATCGAGCAATGGGAAACAAATGGTTTTGGCTTGTGGATGTGGTTTTATAAAACTGACGGGCGATTCGTAGGCCGCGGCGGATTGCGGCCGGTCGTCATCGAAGGCCGTGATGAAATCGAAGTTGCTTATGCCCTGCTGCCGGAATTTTGGAATCAAGGGCTGGCGACCGAAATCGCCCGGGCGAGTGTGAGCGCGGCTTTCAACGATTTGGGAATAAGCGAACTTGTTTGTTTTACACTGCCGACGAATCTTGCCTCACAACGAGTGATGGAAAAAGCTGGCTTCGTTTTCGAGCGCGACATGGTGTGGAAAGATTTGCCCCATGTGTTTTACCGGCTGAAACGCTAAGATGGCGACATGGCAAAAAATGAAAATTCGCCGAAAGTCACAATCGCCGAGTTTCAGCAACTGATCCGTGACATGTATTTAGAGAAGGATGTGGCCCGCGGCATCGATGGCACGTTCATGTGGCTCATGGAAGAAGTCGGCGAGTTGGCATCCGCCCTGCGCAACGGCACGCACGAGGAGCGGCTGGGCGAATTCGCCGACGTGCTGGCCTGGCTGGCCACGATTGCCAATGTGGCCGGCGTCGATTTAACCGAGGCCGTCGCTCGCAAATACGGCTCCGGCTGCCCCGGCTGCGGACAATTCGTCTGCACCTGCGCCGATGCTGAAAAGCCTTAATTCCTGGAGAAACTAGCAATGTCCAAAACGCCGCCGCCGCTTACGATGTTGGCGATTTGTTGCTCGCTCTGTTTCGCCACCGCGGCGAAATGCGCCGATCAATCGACTCCCACCGCCGACGCAATTATCGCGCTGGTCGGTGGAAGCTTATCTAATGCAGGTTCAAAAACAGGGCCGCCGAGCCAAGCCTATCCGGGCGATCCAGGCCAAGTCTGCGTCGACTACGGAACTTATGCACTGCTGATCGAGAATCAAACGGACGTGACGGGCTGCTTCTTCTGGCCTAATTGGAAAGCAGAGGCCTGCGGCGTCATGCTGACCGACTCCCGCGATGACATGGTCAAAAAACTTGGCAACCCGAAAGTCGACCAAATCAGTCACGCCAACAACACGGAAATCATGGAGTATTTTAACGGTGCGACCAAAACCGTCACCCAAATCAAATTCAAAGATGGCAAGTGTACGCGTATTCTGGTTAAAAAGCCCAGTTAATCGAACGCCCTTTGGCCGACTTATTCAGCGACCGTGAATCAACACGACCGCTCACTCCGCATTGGCCATCGCCGCTAATTGGACCACGCTGCGGTCGTGTTCTTTTTCTAAGTATGTGCGGCCTTTTTTCACGTTGATGTGGTCCCACGGCAGGCGGTCGCCGATTTCGGCCGGGCGGTGAACGATTTGGTCGAAATCCAATCCGCAATCGGCCAGCGTTTGCCACCACAGTTGCGGGTTCAAATGTTCGCTCCAGCTATCCAAGCGGGCTCCGCGGCGCCAGGCGAGCTCCACCACTTGCGCCACGCGCCGATCGCCCCGGCTCAATAATCCTTCCAGCAAACTCGTTTCCACGTGATGGCACTTCACCTGCACGGCCCGAATTTTCACGCGGCGCTTGAGATATTGATGGGCCCAGTGGAAATATTCCCGTCGCTGCATGGCGTTCCACTGATACGGCGTGTGCGGCTTGGGGACGAAGTTCGAGACGCTGGCCGTCACTTTGGCGTAACGGCCGCGCACTTCGCGGCCAATTTCGGCGATGGTTTCCGCCATGTCGACGATGCCGTTCAAGTCGACTTCGCGCTCGCCGGGCAGTCCGCACATGAAATACAGCTTGACTTTGTCGATGCCGTTTTTGAACGCCTCGCGGCAGCCGTCGAACAAATCTTGATTGCTGATTTTTTTGCGAATTTGCTCGCGCATGTCGTCGCGGGCCACTTCCGGGGCCAGCGTCATGCCGGAATGCCGCTCGGTGCCGATGAGCGAAGCGACGACTTTGAGCGCCTCGTTCACGCGCAAACTGGGGAAGGCAATGCTCACGCCGAGCGGACCAAACACTTCTTTCATCCGCCGCACGAGCGGCTCGAAGTACGGATAATCGCTGGTCGAGAGCGACAGCAGCGAAATTTCGTTGTGGCCGGTGCGATAGTACGATTCGAGCGCCGATTGCACGATGGTTTCCACTTCGCGAATGCGCAGCGGCCGCTTGATGACCGTGCTTTGGCAAAAACGGCATTGCCAGGGGCAGCCGCGCATAATTTCGATGGCGATGCGGTCGTGCACGCACTCCACGTAGGGCAAAATGGGTGATGTGGGGAGCGGCGCGCCGTCCAAATCGCTGATGACTGAGGGCTCGATGGTTTCCGGCACATCGCTGCGGGTGCGGTTGATGGCGGCGATGCGGCCGTCGGCGAAATACTCCGGTTCGTAAAAGCGGGGCACGTAGACAAATGGAAATTTGGCGGCGAGGTGGGCGAGGAGTTGCTCGCGGTGGCGTTTTGATTCTTCTTTCGGTGCTAAACCGCAAGCGGATGGTGCGTCGCTTTTCAAATTCATCCACTCATCGCAGATCAGTGGCAAACTTGGCTCGCCGTCGCCGGTGACGAAGAGGTCGATGAACGGCGCGATCGGCTCCGGATTTTGTGCGCAGGGTCCGCCGGCAATCACCAGCGGGTGTTCCAAAGTTCGTTCCGTACTGTGCAGCGGAATGCCGCCCAAGTCGAGCATGGTCAGCAAATTGCTGGTGCAAATTTCGTATTGCAGCGTGAAGCCCAGCACGTCGAATTGCGACAGCGGCGTGAAGGTTTCCAGGCTGTACAGCGGCTTGCCGTGCTGGCGGAGCTGGGTTTCCATATCCAAGGCCGGCGTGAAGGCCCGTTCGCACGCCCAATTGTCGCGGGCGTTCATCAGCGTGTACAACACCTGCATGCCGTGATGGCTCATGCCGATGGTGTACAAATCGGGAAAGGCCAGGCACAGTTTGCCGCGCACGGTGCGGTGATCTTTGCGGACCATGTTCAATTCGCTGCCCACGTATTGCGCCGGCTGCATGACGCGGGGCAAAATGAAGCGGGTGACGAAATTTTTTAATTCCGTGTTGAGCATGAGATGGTGCGAGGCGAGGATGGAAAGGCGTGCGACGAGAATCGTTTGGAAAACGGAAAAAACGGAGAAAAACGGCCGAAAAACGGAGCAAAAAACGGTCGAAAAGCGTAATAAACGGTGGTGATTGCCGCGGCGCCTTGGTGGGGAGTAACGCGATGCGTTGTATCAGCCAGGGGGACGGCTGGCAATCGGCACCATTATCTCAAAAGCAGCGCATGCATTTCAAGATAGCTTTTAGGCCAGGCTGCTGAATTCAATTTTCGCCGGCGTGTTGGCAGTGGTGGTGGGACAATTTGAGATTCCGAGAGCCACTTTTTCCGACTGACACAGTCGGGCTATGTTCAAATTGGCCCACTACCTTGGCAGTATCCAATGCTGTTCCGCTGTCAAGGATAACGTAAAATGCATGATTGGATTATCGGGCGTCATTTTTGCGCACTCCCCAATTGCTGTTTGTTCGGTCCCTGAGTTTTTTCCTATGCCCGACTACGTTCCTGTGGCTAAAGTTGGCACGATTCCGGAGGGACAGGGAATTACCGTGACCCTGGGAGAGCGGCTGGTGGCGGTGTTCAATTCTGGCGGGGAATATATGGCCATCGACGATACGTGCCCGCACATGGGGGCTTCGCTGGGCGCCGGCGAAGTGTGCGAAGGGGTGGTGACTTGCCCGTGGCATGCCTGGCGATTCAAAGTGAGCGACGGGACTTGGGCGGACAGCCCGAGGATTAAAATCGACAGTTACGACGTGCGCGTCGTCGGCGAGGAGATTCAAGTGTCCAGCGAGCCGCGGGTAAAAACTTAACCGCGGAGTGCGCAGGGGGACGCAGAGGAAAGAATTTTATAATAAAATCCCTCAGCGATCCTCTGTGTCCTCTGCGGTAACACAATTTGGAAATGGATCTCAAACGGTAATTTTTCCGCCGGGTTCGAGGGCGAAGGGTTTGGCTTTGGTTTGCGCTCGGACTAATTCCGCCCAAGCTTTTACGTTTTGCTCGATCGGCGGCCAAGTATTGTAGTGGCAGGGAAGCACGCACTTGGGCCGGAGCAGCTTGATGGCTTCGATGGAATCTTCAGGACCCATCGTGTAAGTATCGCCGATGGGGAGAATGGCCAAATCGAGGCCGCCAGCACCGTAAAGCTGCATGTCGCCGAACAGGGCGGTGTCGCCGGCAATGTAAAGTTTGGCGCCGTCCAGCGTGAGCAAAAAGCCGGCCGGGTTGCCGCCGTAGGTGCCGTCGGGGAGCACGGAACTGTGATGGGCAATGGTCAATTTCGCGCGGCCAAACGGGAGTGAGGTGGCTCCGCCGTGATTCATGCCGACGGCATCTTTGACCCCTTGTTTCCCCAGCCACTCGGAGATTTCAAAATTGCTGACGGTGGTGGCGCTGGTGCGTTTGGCGATACTAACGGCGTCGGCAATATGATCGAAGTGGCCGTGCGTAATCAGAATGAAGTCGGCCTCTGCCGCGTCGGCTTTAAGCGGCGCGAGTGGATTGTCGTTCAAAAACGGATCGACCAGCAGCGTGTGTTTACCGGTATGGATGGAAAAGCAGGAATGTCCGAGCCAGGTGATTTCGGTGGACATGGGAGGGAGTAAGGGGTGAGTGGTGAGTGGTGAGTGGTGAGGGGTGAGGGGTGAGAAATTTAGTCGTTGAGTTTGCTTGGCGTGGTGTTCTGAGAGGGCAAATAATGTTCCAAGGCGCAGGCGATATCATGCAGTTCGATCAATTGTCCGACGGTCCCTTCATCGACAAGGGGAAGGTTAATCACGGCGGTAAATTGGCCGGCCAGCGAGCGGGCAGTTCGAACTGCAGCCGCGTGCTGGGCAATCAGATCGATCAGTAAGCGAGCTTTGCATTTCTTGCGATCGGCCAAGTCACCGCCGTCGGCCATTTTAATGCACAGCCGGTCGCTACGGCTAGATTGCGGGAGCCATTGGATGAGGAGTGAGTGGTGAGGAGTGAGGGGTGAGGGGTGAGGGGTGAAGGGTGAGGAGTGAGGAAGGTTCGATTTGTTCTGCCAATGGAGCGAGAGCCATGATGCTGGGGTCGATGATGCAGCTTTTGATTCCGTCGCTAATTTTGCGGCGCGCTGCCAGCAAGTGGCGCAGGCCGGCCAAATTGAGCGGGGGATTGTCGCCTGGCGGCGCGGCGGCAAACCGGCGCCACATCGCCGCGGCGCCATGCAGCAATTTCACAATGTCGATGCCCATCACCGAACCGGCCAGCAGCACTCCGGGATGAAAAAAATCAGAAGTGGGAATTACAAAGCCGCGACCGTTGGTCGGGCCTGGAGCGATGCAAGCTGTCCCTTCCCATACAATTGTCGGCAAGCCAATTTGCTTGGCCAGCGACAGCAGTGGAGAAGGTGACGGTCCTACCACAGCGGCCAGTTGCGTTTCCTCAACCGCCGTGGTCGTCGTTTGCAGTGCGTCCCACAGAAAGCTGAATAGCCCGGCAAGCAGTTGAGAACCGTTTTGGCCTGTCTCGTCGGCGTTCGCGCCGCCGTGTTCGTCGATGGCCAACAATCCCCAGCGCTGGTCAATGGTGTGCAACGACCGGCCGTGCGGCAGGATTTCCAGCAGCGCTTGCAAAGCATCGTTGTCGGGCACGGCCGGGGCAAAAAAAATTCGGGGCCGGCCGCCGCGCTGGCCGCGCGATAAACTGTTGTGATATGGGTGAGCACAAGCGGCCAGCAGCGCATGGGCCGCAGTGGTTCGTTGTGGTGGTCCAAGAATCACCACACTGTCGACCGTTTCGCGCAACCGTTTGGCCAGCGTCAATATTTGCCCCAGTAAACTGCTTTTGCGCTGACGGTGATAATCGGCCAATATGTGCTGCGGCCGCACGTGGTTCAATCCTGTTTCAGCTTCAGCGGCCACTGCTTCCAACACCGCAGCCCGGGCTTGCTCCAGTTGCGGGCCAAGCTGCAACCATTGGGCCCGGCCAAAACCCTGCTCGAACGAGAAGGCCGCCGAGAGGTCTAGTTCAATCGGCAGCAACGGGGATTGGGTTCGCGTGGGGCACATTGACTATCACTTCTCCCATCGGAAGGCGGATCGCAAATGCCGAGTGAAATTGCACTTCAAGACAAAATCGGGCCGATTTCCCCTTGCAGGCCCGTAAGTTTGTGTTACGACAATGAAGTGCAGCATACGGCCTGAATAATGATTTGCAACGGTGAGAATTCGCTCATGCCTGACTTCGTACGGGTCACCAAGGTGACGGAATTGGCCGATCCAGGTAAAATGTTGGTGGAGGTGGAAGAGCGGCTGGTGGTGCTGTTCCGCGTTGGCGGCAAGTTTTACGCCCTGGACGACGTGTGTACCCACGACGGCGGCCCGCTGAGCGAAGGAGCGCTGGACGCCACGGCGTGCACCATTGCTTGTCCGCGGCATGGAGCGAAGTTCGATATCCGCAACGGCGCCGCGTTAACCATGCCGGCCACGCAGGCAACCGAAGCCCATGAGGTGAAAGTTGAAGGCGATGAGGTGTTTGTAAAATTGCGCGAATAATTAGCAGCGATTATGATTGGCCCAAGTTGGCGGCTTTGCCGCAGGAGTCCGACGACTAAGTCGTCGGCTTGGGTAGACCGACGACTAAGTTGTCGGCTTGGGGAGACCGACGACTAAGTTGTCGGCTGGGAGAAGGATACTGCGATGCCCATAACCGAAGACGCGGTCCGCGAAACGCTTAAGCAGGTGATCGACCCGGAATTGTTCGTCAACATTATCGACCTGGGGCTGGTGTATGCGGTCAATGTGGAACCGGCGGGCGAGAAGGAAAACATCAAGATCGAAATGACGATGACCAGCCCGGCCTGTCCGGCGGGTCCGCAACTTATCGGTCAGAGCAAACAAGTGCTGGGGGCACTGGCGGGCGTGGGAGAAGTGGAAGTGAAGTTGGTGATGACGCCGCCGTGGTCGCCCGATTTGATGACCGAATCGGCCCGGGATCAGTTGGGCATTTTTTGAAATTCGACGATTTGAGCAGACCGCTTGCGCACCGGGGGGAGCGAAAGCAACCGTAGGCACTTTCAGCGCAGCGGCGCATTTGCGCAAGAGGGCTGAAAGCTGCGGATGGCCCCTTGAACATCTCATGCAAGCCTGCCGGGCGCAAAGGAGCACCGTGATTAAGTTCTATTCATCAGCAGTTCCCCTGGTTGTGGCGTTGGTTCTGAGTTCGCAAGTTGCATTGCCAAAACCGGCATGGGCCGACGACAAAATCAACGCTAAAGTCGACGCCCTGCTTAAGCAAATGACGCTGGAGGAAAAAATCGGGCAGATGACGCAAGTCGATTCGGAGGCCTTGAAAGATAAAAGCGACGTTCAAAAGTACTTTCTCGGCTCGGTTCTTAGCGGAGGCAGTTCCGATCCGCCGCACCACGACAACACGGCCCAAGCCTGGGCGAAGTTTTACGACAGCTTTCAGTCGCCAGCGCTGCAAACGCGGCTGAAAATTCCGATCATCTACGGCATTGACGCCGTGCATGGGCACAGCAACATCGACGGCGCCGTGATTTTTCCACACAACATAGGACTGGGGGCCACGCGCGATCCGGATTTGGTGGAACGGGCCAGCCGCGTAACGGCCGAAGAAATGGCGGGCACGGGCATCAACTGGGCGTTCGCGCCGTGCATTGCCGTGGCGCGCAATCCGCGTTGGGGGCGCACGTACGAAAGTTTTGGCGAATCGCCGGAGTTGGCCGTTTCGTTGGGGGCAGCTTCGGTTCGCGGATTTCAGGGCAAAAACTTGGCCGACCCTACGTCGGTGGTCGCCTGTGCCAAACATTATTTGGGGGATGGCGGCACGACCGACGGTAAAGATCAGGGCAATACCGAGTGCGATGAAGCTACGCTGCGGAAAATTTTTCTGCCGGGTTATCAGGCGGCCGTAAAAGCGGGCGTCGGAACCATCATGGTGTCGTACAGCAGTTGGAACGGACAAAAAATGAGCGGCAACAAATATTTGCTCAGTGATGTGCTCAAGGGAGAACTCGGCTTTTCCGGCTTTCTAGTTTCCGATTGGGCGGCCATCGATCAACTTTCGCCCGATTATAAAAAAGACATTGAAGAATCGATCAATGCCGGGCTGGACATGATTATGATTCCCAACGCGCCCGGCAAGAAGAACAACTACGTGGAGTTCATCAAGGACTTGAAGGAACTGGTCGACGAAGGGCGTGTGCCGCAAAGCCGGATCGACGATGCGGTGCGGCGAATTTTGCGCGTGAAATTTCAAACGCGGCTGTTCGATCATCCGCTGACCGACAGCGCATATACGGACAAAGTGGGCTCGGCGGAGCATCGGGCCGTGGCGCGGCAGTGCGTGCAGGAATCGCTGGTGCTGCTCAAAAACGACAAGCATGCGTTGCCGCTGAAGAAAGACATTCAGCATTTGCACGTGATCGGCAAGGGAGCCGACGACATTGGCCTGCAGTGCGGAGGCTGGACCATTGATTGGCAGGGTAAGCCGGGGCCGGTTACGCATGGGGGAACCACGATTTTGGCGGCGATTCGTAAGGCAGTGGCCCAGGGGGCTAAAGTTACTTTTTCCGCTGATGGAAGCGGCGATGATGGCAAAGGCGCCGACGCCGTGTTGGTGGTGATCGCCGAACAGCCATACGCCGAAGGGATGGGAGACCGGAAGGATTTGAGCCTCAGGCAACATGATTTGGATTTGGTGCAAAAGGCGAAGCAATCGGGCGCGCCGGTGATCACGCTGTTGCTTTCGGGTCTGCCGATGATTCTGGACTCCGCCTTGGATAACAGCGACGTCTTCGTTGCCGCGTGGCTGCCGGGAACGGAGGGAGACGGCGTGGCCGATGTCGTGTTTGGCGATTACAAACCGACGGGCAGGTTGCCGCAAACCTGGCCGCGCAACATGGATCAAGTTCCGCTGCACGCGGGCGATCCCGGCGCGGATAAAGCGCTGTTTCCATATGGATTTGGCTTGAGCTACTAGAGCCCTAACTTTCGCTATCAACAGCAAAGACACTTCGGCCGCCGTCGACGGGCAAACATGCGCCAGTGACAAAATCGTTGTCGATGAAATGCAGCACGGCCAGAACGATGTTTTCCGGGCTCCCCTCGCGCTTGACCAATGTCGCCTGAATGGCTTGCTCGCGCTCGGCGGCCGAGAGATCGGGGGGGAGCATCACGGGTCCGGGAAGAATGCAGTTGACCCGCACGCGCGGATTGCGAGTTCCCAACTCCACGGCAAACGTGCGAGTGAGCGCGGGAATGGCTCCTTTGGACGGAAAATAGGCGGCATAGTTCAGGTATGGCCGAATGCAGGCCCAATCGCCGAAAGTAATCAATGAGCCACCCTCCGGCTGCTTCGTCATGGCCAGACCCACTTGCTGGCAACAGAGAAACGTGCCCAGCGTGTTGGTTTCCAAAAATCCGCGGAGCTCGGCGGCGGTGGTGTCTTCCAATCGCTTGCTTTTCCAGGTGGCAGCGGTGTTGACCAGCACGTCGATTCGGCCGAATTTGGCGAGCGCCTTTTGCACCAGATCGCGAACCGCCTGCTCGTTGGTTAAATCGGCGGCGAAGGCCTCGGCTTCGACGTTGAGGCCGCGCAAATGTTCTACGGTTTCGACAGCTTCGGACGCCGAACTGCGATAATGCACCGCGATGGCATAACCGCGCTTCGCCAAGGCTTCGGCCACATGCCAGCCCAATCGGCGCTTGCCGCTGCCAGTAATCAGGGCGACTTTTTTTGATGCCATCAGGGCATTATCATCGCGTCACGTAAAAATAGTCAATTCAGCGAAAGGGTGCTTTTGACGAGGATGCCGGTGTTTTTGGCACCGGTTCATAGCGCGAGGCGGACCTGCTGCAGATTTACCAGTATGAAACGGCTAGACTCCGATGAATGCCTGGCGGCAATGATGAGGAGCGCTGAAATTTGAACATTTTGAAGCAGTGGCGTTCAAATTCCACTTCATTCAACGCCAGCACAGCAAGCCGGGAAGGACCGAAAATAAATTTCACTTGCGGAATATTACGAATAGTTTAGGATTAGGGTAGGCAAGCACTATTCCTTTCACCCAGAGGGTTCCAGGAGTGTTGACCGAAAGAGAAGTATCCGGGAGCTGGCACGCCCTATTCAAAGGGGGCGCCTACAACGAAGAAACGTTTGTCAAGGCGGAAGAATTGCTCGATGAATTGCGTGCGGAAAGCCCCTTGCGGCACCGCTTGCAGAGCGAGCTCGAAGAGTTGCGAAAGCTCCAAATCGCCCAGAACTAGCAGTTCGCTGCAAAATCGCTGGCGGGGCTTGGCGGCGAAGCTACGTTTGATTCGCGGTAGCTGATTGTGAATGGCCGGCGAGGGGGAGAATACCGCCTTTAGGCCACGGCCACTTTCTTTGGCCTATCTTTCGCCCTGGTCCTAGCGATTGAACGAGACGCCTAGATTTATGCCGTCGGTAAAGAACGCATCGTTCTTATTGGTGTTATTGATCTGCAATGCCGGAAGGACGTAATCGATTCGGCGGCTAGCACGGCTGATGCCGCCACCCAAAATTGCATTGTAGCCAGCTTGCACCGCCACGGCCTTGGTAAGCTGATAGCTTACGCCCACGCGCAGTTCGCCCACGGGCGAGAAAGTTTCGTCGTACTTCCAGCTATTGAAAGCCGTGCCGTATAACAGTAACGGCACGTTGGTGGGATTGGCTGTGGCCAGGGGCAATCCGGAAGCCAATTCACCATTCAAATGGGTAGATTGGAAGTTGACGGCGGCCATAAAACGGAACTCCGTCAAAATGCTAAACCGCGCCACATCGTGGCTATAACGGAAACCGATTTGCGGCCCAAACATGTTGTTGTCGACGGTTGAATCCCAGAAGCTTGTTCCGGGCAATGCTTCGGGGACCAAGGGACCGCTGCCGTCGGCTAAAGCGGTTGTGCTGGCGTCGTTGACGGCGGTCACGCCAAACACATCGCGAAGCAACAGCCAGCGGACGCCGAATAACAGATTCCACACGCCGTATTGGGTCGTCGGATATTGCCAGGTGCGAGTGATTTCCGTCCCCACCATACTGGTTTGGTTAACCGCCGTGATGGTATTGAACAAGGGGACTAAAGGCACTTCATCGCCGAAGTCGGTAAAACCGGCATAGGTTGTGGGGATAATGGTGCCATCAGGAGCTAGATTCGCATTTGGCGTTGGCCCTGAGGTGTTCTTCGGTCTGCCAAATACATTAGGTGTTCCGATCACTAACGGATTCCCGACGTTCAGATCGTCGTCATAAGTATCGTTATTAGTGTCGACGAAGCCCAGCAACAGATGTTGCGGATCGCGGAATACCATGGTCAAACCGGCCGGGTTTTGCACGCCAGCGGCGTTGGTGCCGCTGTTGAACACGTAACTCTGCGTTTGGTTCTGCAGGTTCATAATGCTGACGAGCCAGCCTTTATCGTCTTCTACAAACCCCAATTCAAACCGGTTTCCCCAGGTTTGATCGGCGTGAATAAAACCATTGTCTGCGCTGCTGCTATAAGGCGTCAGGATGGAAGAGCCGACCGGCTGAAGATCTGGATTGAATTGCGCGGGGCCGTTAAAAAAACCTTCCGTGGTCCCCGGCTCACCAATGGCTTGCCGTCTCGGGCCGGAAATGGCCCAATACAGCCGGTCGTACTGAAAGAACATTCCTTCGTTTGGCCGTGGCCAATTCGCGTAAGCACTGAGGTCGGGCGGTGCGAACAGGTCCAAATCGTACCGTATGTTGCTGGGTCCGAATGGGGTCCAATCTTGGGCCCGCGCAGCATTAGCACTGCCACCGACCAGCAAAGCGGTCAGCACCACAAGCCACATCTTGTAACGATCAAGCAGCATAGTTGGTATGCACCTCGAAGATCACAACCACGGTAGCGCAAACCGCTCTCGGAAGAGGTCCGCGCTTTCAGCGTGACGGTAGTATCGGTTGTGCCGTGCGGGAGAGTTGACAAACTTCGGTAAACTTTGCCGGAAATGACGCCTGTAAGGGCAATTTCTGCATAGAATGGGTAAACTGAATGGAGTGCGTTGACGCTATTTGTACTGCTGCCCTGTTATGCCGCTAGCTGTCGCACGATTTGGATAGGCTAGATTACGACGCCAGCAGGAGTCGCTTCGCCCGTATTTACCGCTTCTTATTCGTTCATTCTCGCCCGTGGGCCATTATTTGTGTGGCCCGTGGGTTAGTTGTCTGGCCTCGATTGCGGACATATACTCGGACGGGAGCGTCGCGGGCCATTCCCAGAAGCGCTCCTCAGTTTTAGGCTGGGCCGGCGGTTCATTTGCCGCCAGACATAAGACTGCCTCCATCGAAAAATCTCCATGATGCCGTTCAAATCTCGCAGCTTTCGATTCGCTGCGCCCTCGTTGCCGCTGGCTGTCGTTTTTCTGCTGGCATGCGTTCTGGGTGGACTGGCCATCGCGCCTCGCTGTGTCGCTGGAGAACCTTCCCAGGACAACCATGCGGGTAAATCGAACGCCGACGGTAAAAGCTACGTGCGGGTGAAATACGACGATCACGAAAACCCGCTGGCATTGGAAACGTCTATTGTTCACTTGGTTCCCGACGGGAACGATCGGCCCGGCTTGCAGGTCGATTTGGTCAGCGCGGTACACATCGCGGAAAAGGGCTACTACGACGAGTTGAACAACCGATTCGACCATTACGACGTGGTGCTGTATGAATTGGTGGCGCCCGAAGGGACCGTCATCCCTAAAGGGGGCCTGGAGCGGAATCGGAATTTGCTGTCGTCGATGCAAAACGCGGTGAAAGATTTACTGGAGTTGGAATATCAACTGTCGGGAATCGATTACACCAAGAGTAACTTCACACATGCCGATCTTTCGCCCGAGCAGTTTTCGCAATCGATGAAAGACAAAGGTGAAAGTTTTTGGACCATTTTTATGCGTTTGATGGCGGCGGGCATGGTGGAGCAGGCGAACAACCCGGGCAAATCGAGTGAAATCGACATTATGCTGGCGCTGTTCGATCACGACCGGGCCCTTAAGCTGAAGCGCATCATGGCTGAGGAATTTGCCGACCTGGACACGGTGATGACGGCCTTCAACGGCCCGGACGGTTCGACACTGATCACGGAGCGTAACAAGGCGGCCCTGAGCGTGCTGGGAAAAGAAATTGCGGCGGGCAAGAAAAAAATCGCCATTTTCTATGGCGGCGGACACATGTCCGACATGGAGCCGCGAGCCATTGCCGAATTCCATTTGAAGCGCGCGGGCCAGGAGTGGCTGGAAGCGTGGAATTTGCGGGATAAGAAATAGCGGCATCGCCTGCTGCGGCATGCCTGCTACTGGTCAGGTAGTGGGACAATTTGAAATTCCGACAGCCGTTTTTCCCGACTGACACAGTCGGGCTATGTTCAAATTGGCCCACTACCACTGGTCATCTTTGCTTTACACATTGGCCCTGATGTTCCATACTATGCGCGGCTGAAAGGCTGGAATTGACAGGCGGGACGATTCGCTCAGCCAGCATTGCCGCCTGCGACGGAGTGGCGCGATACGTGTGGCACGGAGTTGCCTTATGCCTCGGCTTTCGATCAACGAAATGACGACCTATCGCTGGTCGTTCGAGGAGGACGTGCGGCACTACTGCGCCGCGGGCATTCCGGCGATCGGCGTCTGGCGGCGAAAACTTTCCGATTTTGGCGAGCAGCGCGGGATTGAGTTGCTCAACCAATCGGGCCTGGCGGTTTCCAACGTGTTGTGGGCCGGCGGATTTACCGGCAGCGAGGGGCATACGTACCGCGAAAGCGTGGATGATGCGGTGGAAGCCATTAACCTTGCCGCCGCGATGCACGCCAACTGTCTGGTCATTTACAGCGGAGCGCGGGCAGGCCACACGCACAACCATGCCCGGCGGCTGGTTACGGCCGCATTGAAAGAGCTGGTTCCGGTGGCGGAAGAATTTGGCGTGGTGCTGGCGCTGGAGCC